>JAIYBD010000106.1 GCA_027488715.1 Bacteroidota bacterium
ATTGGGCGTGGGCAACACCATCGATCATTACACTCCCAAACAAATGAATGCTTGGAGTCGGGAATTGGAAGTATGCAATGGCACCACCATCAATTTAGGGTTTGCGGCTATTTCGGGTTTATCCTACAATTGGGAGGTTCGTAATACCAATGTTCCTAATGTATCAAGTACGAGCTACACCTTTACCACCCAAGCGTTTAATAATGTTTATTATTTTGGGCTAACAACAGGATCAAACGTTTTTCCAAATTGTTATTCAAAAGAAATAATTTCCGTGATGAGCAAATCACGACCAGATTTTGGCACTACTACGACCATTTGCCAAGGCAGTTCTTTTCCCTTAAAATTTAGCACTTGGAATTATGGACTTTACTCAATCATGAAATGGAATAGTAATCCCATAGACACCTTTTATTCTACGTATAATGTCAGAGAAAAAACTATTCGACCCAAAAGCTCTACTATTGCTTACTTAACCGACTCCACTTCGTATCCGTTTGGTTGTGTATTGAGAGACAGTGTTTTAATCACCGTCAACCCAATACCCGAGGCCGTTGCTGCCACCTATTGGAAAAAGGTGGTTTCGGGTAATGGCTTTTCTATTGGAATCAAAACCGACGGAACCTTATGGAGTTGGGGCGCCAACACCGTTGGCCAGCTCGGATTAGGGAATACAACACCAACCAATACGCCCACGAAAGTGGGTACCTCCTCCAATTGGTCCGATGTTTCGGCAGGGGATAACCACGTTCTCGCTGTTCAAAAAGACGGAACATTGTGGGCCTGGGGAAGCAACACCGCCGGAAAACTCGGCGATGGTACCACGGTGAATAAACTTGCCCCCGTACGCATTGGCACCGCGGTAAATTGGAAATCGGTTTCGGCGGGCTTAACGCACTCTGCCGGAATTCAAACCAACGGATTTTTATTCGCTTGGGGAGATAATTCCTTAGGGCAATTGGGAACTGGAAACACCATTTCGGTGAGTAATCCAACCCGAGTTGGAACGGCTACCAATTGGCTATCGGTAGAAGCCGGAGAAAAAACCACGGTGGGTATCCGAACAGCCATGCTAAACTGGTGCGGTTCTTTGTGGGTTTGGGGCGAACAAAAAATCAATTTGGCAGGTAGCCCCACGTTTAACGTTCCCACCCAAATTGGAATGGAAACCAATTGGTGGAAGATCTCCTGCCGAGGAACCGGAAAAGCCGCCCTTCAAACCAATGGTTATTTGTACACCTGGGGCTTTTCGTTAACCAATGCATTCTACAACCAAAATACGCCTGTATTAAGAAGTTCAGATCGTTGGATCAACGTTGCAGCGGGGCAAATGAATTTGCACGCGCAAAAGGAAAATGGTACGATTTGGGGGGTAGGTGCCAACGCCGGTACCTTGGGCGATGGAACCACCAACTTTTCCAATTCCCTCATCCAAATTCCATTCGCCGGTGAAAACATCGTTCAAATGGACCACAATTACCATTTCACGGGTGTAGATAAAAAAGGAGCATTTTGGACCATTTCTTCCAATACCAATGGAGAAGCAGGAGTTACGAATTTCACCCCTTTGGTACCCAATTCAGGTCCCAAAGAAAAGTGGTTAACGAGTTGCAATAGTAATTATGTTCTGGGTCTGCCCGCTGTTGCCGGAATAACGTATCAGTGGTCGAGGAACTCCAACTCGAATCTTGGAACGGCAGCCACCCTATCTGTGGTGCCGAACTTTATTACAACCGATTACTTTTTGAAAACCACTACAGCGGCCGGTTGTACCCAAATGGATACGGTAAGTGTTGAAGGTGGAAAAGCCAAAATCCTTAAGCCGAATGGTTTGGTAAAAGCATGTTATGGCCAAGATCAATTATTCGTTCAAATACCTGTCCAATCTTCAGGGCATATCTATACCTGGACTAATAGCCGGAATCCCTACGTTTCCACTACAGGGCCTTCTCTCTACTATACCCAAATTAATAGTAGTTTTTCGGTTTATTTGATGGACTCCATCGTTGGAAAATGTTCTTCTCGGGATACGGCCGTGGTTTCAATTTTCAAACCAACGGTTTCTGCGAAATACCACTACATCCAAGTTTCGTCCCTCAATACTCACGGTTTGGCCATTCGAAACGATGGAACCCTTTGGGCTTGGGGAATCAATGCCAATGGCCAATTGGGTGATGGCACTACCACCACCCGAACAACACCCATTCAAATCGGAACCGAAAGGAACTGGGTTTATGTTTCGGCTGGAGCAACCACCAGTTTCGCCATCAAGGCCGATGGCTCTTTGTGGTCGTGGGGTGAAAACGTCAGTGGCTCCCTTGGAAGAACGGGAACCGCCAATGTTCCTGGACAGGTAGGTACGGAAAAAAATTGGAGTTACGTGTCAGCAGGCTCGTTGTATGCCTTCGGAATTAAATTCGATGGGACTTTATGGACATGGGGCTTGAATACCACGGGAAGAATGGGAATTGGCGCAACAACAAGTGCTTCTGTTCCAACCCAAGTGGGAATTCAACGAGATTGGGCAAGCATTTCTTGTGCGACCAACCATACCCTCGCCCTTAAAAAAGATTCTTCCCTGTGGGTTTGGGGAGACGGAATCAATGGAAAATTAGGCATTGGATCAGCGTCTACCTTCACAACTCCTGTTCGTTTAGGAACAGCCAACGATTGGATTCAAATTGAAGCGGGTGGGCAAAATAGCTTTGCCATCAAATCCAATGGTACCCTTTGGGGCTGGGGATTGGATGGTGGAAAGTTAGGAAACGGTGGTACTGCCTCCAATCAAGGATTTCCGGTTCAAATTGGATCGCAAAATAATTGGAAAACCATCAGTGCATCCCTCACTACCCAAAGTTTCATAGGTACCCAGTCCGATCAATCCCTTTGGGTTTGGGGAACCAACGGTACCTTCCAACTCGGAACAGGAACCACCACTGATGTTGCTCTTCCTATACGGATTCGTGAAGGTGAAAATTGGACGAATGCCTGGATGGCTGTTGGCCAGTCCTACATCATGGCAGAAAATAGAAGGCTCTCTTTTGCGGGTACAGGCTTCCAAAATTCCACCACTCACATGGCTTTGGACGCCAATTCAAATGAATTTTCGTATTGTAGCCCAACGGCAACAACGTTAGGATATACGGCACTTCCCAACATCACCTATGCTTGGCAATCCTCCCCCAATATGGGATCGTATTCAACCAGTAGTTTTACGTACACGGCATCGGCCAATGGAGCATGGATGGTTACTGCCACCGATACCAACGGTTGTACCGCTAGAGACACGGTCTATGTTGTTTCAAAAAGTCTTCCAACTAATAATTTGGGAACCGACCGATCGAACTGCCGAGGAAATTCGATCACCATTGGAAATGTGGCTGCAACAGGAGAAACCGTTGCATGGACAGCGCTTCCTGCCGGATTTACCTCGACCAATGCCATTGTGAATGTGGCTCCAACGGTCAATACGCAGTATATTCGAACCGTTACCAATCAGTGTGGAACCAAACGTGATACCCTTGCCGTGGCGATCAATGTACCCAATGCCGGAGCCGATCAAAATGTATGCTTGGGAAGCGATGCCAAAGTGAAGTTTACCAAAGTAGCTCAACACAGTTATTCGTGGTCGTCGCCTTCTGGATTTGAACGTACGGTAAGTCAAGACACCCTAACGGTGAAAAAGGTAGAAAAAACAGCTCAAATATTCCTCGATGATTGGGATTCTACCGCAAGCTGTTTTTCGAAAGATACCGTAACTCTTACTGTTCTTCCATCACCGTTGGCCGTGCCGGCCTTGTATTGGACCGATGTTGCAACGGGAATGGCACATACCTTGGCCGTTCGCAGCGATGGAACCCTTTGGGCCTGGGGAAGCGGTGGCCAAGGACAATTGGGCGATGGCACTTCCACCAATCGGGCGATGCCTATTCAAGTGGGAACTGCCTCCGATTGGGAAAAAGTATTTGCCTACAACAACTCCAGTTTTGCAACAAAAACCAACGGAGATTTGTATGCTTGGGGAAATAATAACCAATACATTTTAGGTACGGGAGATTTACTAACGAAAACAACTCCGGTATTGATCAATACCACCGGTGGATGGAAAAACATTTCGTGCAACACCCATTGCATGGCCGTGAAAAGGGATGGAACCCTTTGGGGATGGGGCCAAAACTCCGCCGGAGAAATCATGAATGGAACCACTACCGTAGCAACAACTCCCCGTCAAATTGGATCGGTG
>JAIYBD010000078.1 GCA_027488715.1 Bacteroidota bacterium
GGTTTTGGCCGGATGCGATGCATACGTGGTTGCTACGTGCGTTAATGTTTTTTCCGCATCGCCGGGAAGTCCTAGTTTGAACTGGGCCAATCCCTTCAAGAGTTCGAAACGCGGGGTAAACTGTGCCGAAGAAGAATCCTGCAGCGCTTTTTCAGATTCAATAAGAACGGTTCTGAAATTTTCGGCTTGGTATTCGGCAAAAACAGCTTGGTATTTCTTCTCCATTCGTTTTTCCAAATTGTCCTCTTCGGGAAGTGGTTTTCCTAAAAGTAAGTTGGCGTATTTGGAGGTTGAATCTTTCAGCAATAAATTCTTGTAATAGGTGGCTTTTGTAGGATTTGGGACATCACTCCAAAGTTGGTAGAGATTGTACCACGATTCTTTTTGGTATTTATTTTCGGGGTATTTGGCTAGGAGTGATTCGAATGATTTGATGGATTCTTTATCTTCTTTCATTCGGTCGCGGTAAATCATTCCGAGGGAGAAATAAGCTTCAATCACCCGTTTTTGAAGTGCATCAATTCCTGCTTTGTTTTGAGGTACGGCCGACATTCGACTGTTGATTTCTTCTTCTTTCGCGTTTGTGTTTTTGGCGGGGTCTTTGGGCGAATTTTGGGTTATCGTAGAGGAATCGGTTGGTTTTGGAGCTCCTCCATCGGGGGTTTCCATTTCTTTTTTGCTTCTTCTCCAGTTGTCTTCGTTCGGGCGATCGCCCCAGGTGCGTTTAAACTCAGAGAAGCCCAAGCTTTTTGCGGCGGGGTTATCGAAGGCCCAGGCTGAGTTGGGAGTTGCGTTGCCGGGAGAAAGATCGGCTACTCCGTTGTTTTTATTCTCGGCGTTTTTCTTAGCTTCTTCAGCTTTTTTCTTCGCTGCGGCCGCTTCTGCTGCCATGGATTTTTCGACTTCCTTCCGCAATTGGGCCGAGTCTAACTTCGCTAATTTGAGTAAAGAATCGCCTTCCTGAATGGTTTTAATAAGTTTCACTACCTCGGTTAACGACTCTTTTCTTCCGTTGGCGCGTTCGTATTCGGGGTGGTTTTTTGGCAAGTAGGCCGAGGCAGAATCGTAATACAATTGAGCGAGTTCGAAATCGGGTTTGGCAAAACAAATTTCGGCAGCGCGCAAATACGACATTCCTTTGATTCCCAAGTTTACGGTGGCGGTCCAGGCCGCTTTTTGGAAGTTTAGGAGGGCGGGTTGGTTCTTTTTTTGTTTGAGATCGAGTTGAGCGAGTTCGTAGTAAAGTTGATCGTAGTTGGATTTGTTTTTTTGCTCTTTCAGCATTTTTGTGAGCAATCGGCGTACTTCGGCATCGTTTCCTTTTTCGAAGATTCGAATGAGGTTGAGTTTGGCATTGAATTCCAAATCGTAGGGCGGATTTCCTTTCAATGCAGCGAGAAAATAAGGTTTTGCCTTGCTGTTTTTTCCGGATGCCATGAGGAGTTGACCCATGAGGAAATTGTAGCGAGAGCGTTCGTATTTGGTGAGTTTAAGCTTGAAGCATTTTTCCAGGGATTTCGAAGCTTCGTCGTAATTCCCTTCCTTCATGTAATAGGCGGCATAGGTTGCAAAAAGGAAGGGTTTTTGTTTTTCTGTGAGGGATTTTAGGGTTTTAGCCGTTTCCAATGCCGACAGGGCCGATGAGTTTTGATTAGCTCCGAGGTAGGCGTTGGCGGCCCAAATCAAGGCCATGGGAGCAGAGGGCTGATCTTTGAAACGGGAGTAAACGTATTGAAAATTATCGATGGCCTCGTAGTATTGTTTTTTGAAGAAATATCCTCGCCCGATGACCAAATAACAATCGTCAACCCATTTGCTTTTTTCGTGTTTTTGGATAACTAGCCCGGCTTTTTTAATGGTTTCATCCATGATTTGGAAGGATGCTTTGGCCGCGGCATCGTCTCCGAAGGGGAAAACCGGCAAAAGGGAATCGTAACGGTCGACCAAGTTGAGGCGGATTTCTTTGGCGCGTTCCATCTGCTTAAAATCGGCATTAAAATACCCGTTGAAACGAGCCGTAGTGTTGTGATAAAAGTAATACATGGTCCCTTCGGGCGAACAACTGCCGAGGAATAGGAGGAGGGAAAGAAAAACGAGGTTTTTCAAATCGTTTCGAAAAAAAGATGCAACTTTGTACAAATTTACCGAATTAAAATCGTTCCGTGAGCGAAAACAAGAAAAATGATGCAATGAAATGGATGAGCATGGCCTGGGAGATGGCAGCCACCATGGGCGTTCTTGTTTTTTTGGGTTGGAAATGCGATGGGTGGTGGGGTACAAAACCTTGGTTTACCTTAGCTGGAAGTATTTTGGGTGTGGTTGGGGCGATGTGGGTCATGTTTAGAAAAGCGTTAAAAAAATGAAAACGAAAATCTTGGTTTTTTGTGGTGCGGGAATGGCGAGTATTCAGTTTATTTTGGTGGCCGCCGGTGGTGATGCGGTGTGGGCTTTAGCCGATGCGGGGACGTGGGCGGCGCATCTGTTTTTGTTTTTGTTGTACGGCATTTCCGGTTATGTTATTGGAGCGGGAAAAGATCCCAAAAAGTTTGTTACCCGATTTATGGGTGCGACGGGTTTGCGCTTTTTCTTATCGCTTTTGTTTGTTTTGTTGTTAAAATTTGGCTTTGCGGAGCCATTTAAGGTTCACGTTGTTCAGTTCTTAATTTTGTACATGGTGTACTTGATTGCCGATTCCTGGAGTTTGATGACCCGGAAAAACTAATTTTCGGAAGGCAGGTGGGGTTGATTCAGGAAAAAGGCGCATAAGTTTTTTCGAGAGGAGTATGAGGTTCGGAGGGAGTTTTAGCGTAAAATCTTTTTGGATGGAAAGACGATTGGATTGCCAAGTTTCTTGAAGTATGACTTACGAGTAATTTGCACCATTTTCCACTGATTTCCTAGGGGCTACCCTTCTCCCTTCGAGATTCCTCAGGGATCACTTAGGTAAAATCAGGGACCGCCTTTGGATAAATTCTGGGAACATCTGTAATGGAAGATAGCTCCTAGCAAACGGGGGCTACCGCCCCCTACCCATAGGCAATTTACAGCTTTTTTACAGATTAGTCGTTATTGAAAC
>JAIYBD010000263.1 GCA_027488715.1 Bacteroidota bacterium
CGTTGGGAACGTGTGCCAGCCTTCCTTGGGCGAACGGAAACGATAAATTTTTGAAGGTTGAAATGGATGCCCAAGGAGGGGCGAATTACCAAAACATGGGAACCACGCAATTGGTGAGTGTGCCGTTTGCTTTGGCAGCAAAAGAAACCGGAATCATTAGAGCAAGTAATGGCAAACTATTTCAGCTAATTGGAACTCCAAATGGCCCTGTATTGAAGTGTTATCCCCCCAATGCCACCGCCAATGCGGGATCTGATCAATTGAATTTGGCCGGTAATTCTACAAATCTATCAGCCAATCATCCCGATGCTGGTGAAACTGGACTATGGACAATAATTTCGGGTAACGGAGGTGTAATTAATCAATTGAATAATCCCAATTCCTTATTTACCAAGGGGGCTGATAGTATTTATTCTTTGGTTTGGTCCATCAATGGTGAGTGTGGGTTGTCCAAAGATACCGTTACGATTTCCTTCAAAGGATTAACGATGAATGTTCCTTGTGCGTCAATAACTTCAGTAAATTATTTAGGAGAAAACTATCCCACCGTTCAAATTGGAACTCAGTGTTGGTTAGCTAAAAATTTAAATGTAGGTTCCATGTTGAATGGTTCTGGAAATCAAACTAATAATGGTTCTATCGAAAAATACTGTTACAATGATGTTGCATCCAATTGCAATGTTTACGGTGGGTTGTACCAGTGGGCAGAGGCTGTTCAATATGAAAATGGAGCAAATAATTCCTCTTCCATGTTTTCTCCTTTTGCAAATCGTGTTAAAGGAATTTGTCCAACAGGGTGGCATTTGCCAAACGATCCTGAGTACTGCACTCTGATGAAGTTTTTAGATACTACCATCAATTGTTCATTGAGTTCAATTACAACATCGGCTGGAGGAAAGTTAAAATCAACGAGCAGTCTTTGGAACTCGAATGTAGGTGCGAATAATTCCAGTGGATTTTCGGCACTTCCCGGTGGATATCGATTTATTAGCACAAATATGTTCTCAGATTTAGGGAATATGGGAATGTTTTGGTCAACTTTGGAAAATTCGGGTACCACTGCAACTCGATTTACCATTTATGCAGGGAGTACAAATTTAGCCAGAGTAAATTGGAATAAATCAACATCACTTTCTGTTCGATGTCTTTTGGACACGTTTTGTAGTGTTGCTTCTGCAGGACCTGATCAGCTAAATTTATTGGGCACTACGGCCACCCTTTCAGCCAATGTGGTATCCGCCAGTGAAACTGGATCGTGGTTCATTTTATCAGGAAATGGTGCAACATTGAGTAGTCCAAATAATCCATCAACTCTTTTTACCAAAGGAATGGATACCTCATACACCTTGGTTTGGTCTGTCAATGGAGCTTGTGGTATGAGTCGAGATACCGTTTTTCTACGATTCCCGTCACCTCAAGCTACTGGATGTGGTATGTCTGTACCCTATTTAGGAGAAAATTATCCCACCGTTCAAATTGGAAATCAATGTTGGTTCACTAAAAATTTAAATGTTGGAACAATGATTCCAGGTAATGTTGAACAAACCACTAATTCTACCATTGAAAAATATTGCTACAATAATGATTCTAACTTGTGTGCTACTTATGGAGGGCTCTACCAATGGGGTGAAGCCGTTCAGTACCAGAATGGCGCTAGTAATTTAACATCGCCAAATTCTCCCTTTTTTGGTCATGTTGCCGGGATTTGTCCAACAGGTTGGCATATTCCTTCTGAATCTGAATTTTGCTCCCTTGGAGCTTTTTTGGATGGATCGGTGGATTGCTCAAGTTTCGGTTTTACAGGCTCTGATGTTGGTCAAAAATTGAAATCAGCCAGTGGATTATGGGTTGCTAATTCCGGAACAGGTGGATCAAATTCTAGTGGTTTTTCAGCTTTGCCTTCCGGTTTAAGGGCTTCTAATTTTTCTTTCAATTCATTGGGTCAAAGAGCTTTTTTCGGTACTTCGTCTGAAAATTCAAGCAGTGATGTTATTTATTTTGGTTTCGATTTTTCGCAATTAGATATGGCCCATAGTATTGATTACAAAGGAAATGGATTTTCCTATCGTTGCTTAAAAAACTAAAATAGCCCATTTTAAACTACAAAATCATTCCTACTCAATCCCCCTCCCCAAAAAAAGACGAAAATTCCTCGAGGGCATATTCAAGTAGAGAATTGTAGTTTAAAGTGCCATGGTTCACCAATAACAGTCTGTAGGATTTGCAAATTGGCTAATTTTGATCAAGTTTAGGTCAAGGAAAAATGGATCAAATTCCGAACGACCTTCCCGGCGAGTTGTTTGTAAAAATGGCCTCCAACGATTGGATCGCTTTGTACGAGAAGAATTACAAGCGGTGATTTATTTTTGATTGATATTTGAAGGCCGGGCTAAGTGCTAATTTTTTGTGCAGATTTTTCATTTTTTTTGATATTTTTGTTAAACCACTGAAAAAGAAAATCATGAAAAAGATAGTGTTTACCATCTTGTTGGGTTTGTCGCTATGTGAAATTTCTGCGGAAACAAAAAATGGACAGGGAATCAATCAAGAGTTTAAATCTGATGTTTCATTAGAGCTGCGGAATAACCGAAGACCAACGGATCAATCGTTATTTATGGCTTCTCTTCCTAAGAAAAAGTTTGAAGTAAAAACCGCTTCACCTTGGGCCATTCATGCCTGTGTTGGGATCGTGAATCAACCAACCGTTACGGCTGAATATCGCCTTTTATCGAGTAAAAGCAAACCTTACAACCATCTTTTTACATCCATTGGATTTTCTCGATTATCATTTTTGAGAGATCAAGGTTATGGAATTGAGCTAAAAGCTGGAGGACAACTTGAGATACTCGAGTTTAATGTTGGTGCTTGGCTTGCGTTGAATAAGCAAGACCCGTATATCTATAATTACAGAAGCAATACCGTTGCGATTCAACTAGGAATTCGTACACGTTCTCTCAAAAATCGTGGATTCTTTCGCTGTGGGGTTGGCTATCCGGATGGAATTTACATCGGTGGTGGAGTCAATTTGTGAGTAGATAAAAACTCATTCCCCCTTCAACCGTACATTCCAAATCAACGGAAGTTCCCTGCTGCTGCTCCCCACCCGAAACTGAATCGGTCCAGGCTCTAAAATTTCCTCGTTTCGGTCGTTGAATTGCTTCAGCATGTTTGGGGTAATGGCCATTTGAATAGTTCGACTTTCGCCCGGTTTTAACGTCACTTTTTCTACTCCTTTCAACGCCAAAACCGGTTGGGTGAGCCTCGAAACCGGACGGTGAACGTACAACTGAACCGTTTCTGTTCCTTCTCTTTTTCCTTCATTTTTCAATTGAAAAGTAAGCATGCCCGATCCGTCTTCCTTCAAAAAGACTTCAGGCCCAGAAAGGTTCTTCCACGAAAATTCGGTGTAACTCAACCCAAAACCGAAGGGAAATAGCGGCAGACCACTTTCGTTCA
>JAIYBD010000011.1 GCA_027488715.1 Bacteroidota bacterium
CTAACTTCAAAAAAAGCCGTAAATTGCTCTCGGTGGGGGTGGGGATTTATCCCCCGTGGAAAAATTTATTTTTTTTAAGGCAACGGTCCCAGAGTTTTCCGATCGGGATTTATCCCCCGAAACATCCAATTTTTTTTTGGTGTAACCTTTTTTCAGGACGAGACACCACCCACTTCTACATCACCTAAACTGAAAAAGAATCCGTTTTTTCCTATTTTTGCTGACGAATCCCAGAATCGGAAAACCAAACCCTTCACCCCCGCGTTTAAACTTTCATGACCCAAATATTCCCCTTCCTATTCCGTTTCTTCCTCATTTTCGGATTGGTTTTCCTCATCGATTATTACGCTTACCAAGCCATAAAAACCGCATTCGTTAAGGTCGATTCGCCCCAGCGTCCCCTTCATTTTTACATCTATTGGGGATTCCACATCCTCCTCTACATTTGGGTGTTGGTTGGGGTGTTTACCATGGATCGGTCCTTCGGTCCGGGACGATTTCAGGAATGGGCCATGACCGTGGCCATTGTTACCTTGCTTCCCAAAATCATTTTGATTCTTTTCCTACTTGGAGAAGATTTATTTCGGGCCATTTCCGCTCCGTTTCAAAAACCGCATGCCCACTTGCCCGAACGCCGAACCTTCCTTTCTCAACTCGCCATCGGCGTTGCTTCGCTTCCCTTAGCCGCCAATTTGTACGGCATTTTTAAGGGGAAGTACGATTTTCAAATTCATAAGGCTACGTTTTCTTTCCCCGACCTTCCCGAAGCGTTCGATGGGTTTACCATCACCCAAATTTCCGACCTTCACATTGGCTCGTTCGAGGATCATGCCGTGGTGGAAAAAGGGATCAACATGGCCAATTCCCTCAATTCTGACCTGATGGTGTTTACCGGCGACATGGTGAATCACCACTCCGATGAAGCCAAACCTTGGATCGAAACCTTGGGGAAATTTACCTCGAAAACAGGGAAATTTTCCATCCTCGGCAACCACGATTACGGCGATTATTTGGTTTGGAATTCCCTGGAAGAAAAGCAACAAAACATCACCGATTTACTGCAATACCAACGACAAATGGGATTTCGTCCGCTCCTCAACGAATCCATTAAAATTGAGAGAAACGGACAATTTATTCGTTTGGTGGGCGTAGAAAATTGGGGTGCCGGCGGCTTTTCCAAGTACGGCGATTTATCCAAGGCGATGGAGCAGGTGGAGGACGGCGCGTTTACCGTTTTGCTCTCCCACGATCCCTCCCATTTTTCGGAGCAGGTGCAGCATTTTCCCATGAACATTCACCTGACGCTAAGCGGACACACCCACGGCATGCAGTACGGCATTGAAATTCCCGGCCTTCGGTGGAGTCCGGTGAAGTTCCGTTACCCAACATGGGCCGGGGCCTACGGCTCGGGAAGTCGGAAAATTTACGTGAACCGCGGATTCGGATTCATCGGATTTCGGGGACGAGTGGGTATTTGGCCAGAAATTACGCAGATTACCTTGCGTAGAGGGTAAAAGTGCCTTCGAAGAAAAGGATTTTCTAGATTTAGACCGTCTTTGTTTTTTTTCGTGATTTCATCCAGCCATAAACAATTTGCGTAAAGTTGATTGCCGTGTGGATCCAAAGGAAGAAAAGCAAATAGAGAAACCACGCCAAAGCGGATCCACCTTGCGACCTGAATACGAGGCCATGCAAGAAAAAGGAACTATAAGCAAGGTGAACGAGTAGATTCAATAGTCCGACTTTCACCTTCTTTTCGCTCGAAAAAATAAATACGGCCAGTACCACCCAGTACCCCAGAAAACTCAACAACAGGATGAATTGGTCACTATTGAAGGAAAGGGAGTTCATGATTCAAAGTTAAAAAAATACGGGCGTGATTTGAGGTAGGTGTGGTTTTCAATTCGTCCATTTTTTATTCGATTTCCCCGTTAGAAAGAACGAAGGACGAATCGACTTGATAGTGGTACGAATCTTGATCGAACTTGAACATTGTTTTTTGAATTCTGGATGGGTTGTACGGCTCAAGTTCTTCGTAGGATTCAATCGTCCACAACCCATCTTTTTCTATCTTGAACTCTGGATTTTTCAGATAATCCAGAAACGCCAATTTGAAAAACTGCTTATTTTGCCTTAAAAACAAAGCATACATGCAGCCGCCGGTTCCACACGCGCCCAAATAAACGAGAATATCTTTCTTGCCATCGGCGTTAAAGTCGCCGGTTTTAATTACTTCTGGGGTTACTGCGGTATCCGGAAATTCAAAATTTGACTTTTTGGGTGGAATAATGCGAACAACATTTTGATGGGGAACGGCTTCAAGCATAAACATATCACCTTGTTGCACGATGGGCTCAGGAGCGGTTAAATGCTCCAACTTTTCAGGTTGATCGATGGGTTGATTGCAGGAAGTGATGATGAAAAGCGGAAGACCTAAAATTATTTTTTTGGATGGTTTCATTTCAATACCCCATTTGTTGATTTTGCCGGCTCAAGATACAAGGAAAAAACAGGATAGGTTTTCATGGGTGGATGCTTCTTGATTTGGAAAAAAACATGAGAGAAATGGCCTTTTCGTTTGATTTTATTTCCTTAATCCCATGGCGAAATGGAGTGAAGGCGAAGCCGTAGTGCTCTACCGCCTCACCACTTCCCCCCGAAACGAACGATCCCACCGCCAAAAATCAAACTGCGTTTTTCGATGGCCCTCCAAATGCACGTTGAATTGCTTGTTGTAAAACGCATACAACGAAATGGTTTGAAAACTGCCCGAAAACACCACGTTCCTTCCTTTGATCTCTTCCCCCAACGCCAACGATTTGGCCCTGTTTTCGGCAAATCCCAAAGCTGGAACAACAAAAACCAAAACCCTTGCCACCAACATCAACCCCAACGTAAGGCCCATGGCCCAACGAACCGATTTCCATGAAAACGACTTGCTGACCATCCACGCTCCCATCGGCAGCACCGCCAACAACGTCCACTGCGGTTGAACATGTCCTTTCCCCACACTCCACAAGAAAAAGCCGAAAAACAAAAGGGTAAAGGCCTTCCATCTCCGCTGTTCCAACGTTGCTCCCTCTCCTTTTTTCATCATTTTCCACCAAATCCACGGGTGAAACAACAAGACCGAGTTAAGCACGTATTCCCCCAAAAAATTCCATTGGAAGGATTCATTTCTTTCTTTTAAATGATACGAAAGGGAAGGGAAATCGTGCTGATATTGCCACCACAAATGAGGCGCAAACAACACAGCTCCAACCAATCCAGCCAAGTACCAAACTCTTGATTTCCAAACCCATCGATGGGTTAATCCATAAAAACCAATCAGCAAAATGCCGTGGTATTTGCTGTACAACAACCCCGCCATGATCACCCCCCAAACGAACCCATCCTCCAACGTTGTTTTCTCCTTCTCCTCTGCCCTACTCGCCCACCACCAAAACGCCATTCCGAAAAACAACAACGGCGCATCGGGTGTAGCAACAAATCCGTAAGCGTGAACCAAAGGGAAAAGCAACAACCACATCCAGTGGGGAAAAGGTCCCTCTCCTTTTTTCTTCATCCATTGCTGAAAAAGAAACAACGTTCCCGTACTCCAAAGCACGGTAGAAAAACGCACGCCCAATTCTCCAGGAATCCAATCGAACAGGGCGATGCCCACCGCCACCATGGGCGGATGATCGAAATACCCCCAATCCAAATTCTGAGCATACAACCAATAATATGCTTCATCGGGATGCAGCGGTAAAAAGGAAGCCTGAACGAGGTTCACCAACGTCCAAATCACCAATCCCCAAGCGGCCCAACGCTTCATTTCCATAAATCCAATACCACTCGGCCGCGGGTTCTTCCCCCTAAAATATCATCCAAACTCGCGTTCAACTCATCAAATCCAATGGTTTTCTGATGAATCAAATCCAAGGTTTTCGGTTTCCACGGACCGGCTAATTTCTCCCACACCTTCAAACGAATGGACTTTTCGGTTTCGGCCGAAGCCACCCCCAAAATATTCACCCCCCGAATGATAAGCGGGTAAACCGTGGTCGAAAATTCTGGAGTGTCGACCAGCCCGCAAACCGCCACGTTGCCGTACAATCCGGTGGCTCTCAGCATCGACTCTAAGGTTTTGCCGCCCACCGTATCCAAACCACCCGCCCAGCGGGTGCTGATCATCGGACGGGTTTCGTGCCCCAGCATTTCTTCCCGAGAAATGATGGAAGTTGCCCCCAATGATTTCAAATAATCCGATTCGTGGGATTTTCCGGTAGAGGCGATGACCTCGTAACCGGCAGAAGCAAAGATGGTTACCGCCATGGAACCCACTCCGCCCGAAGCTCCACTCACCACCAAGGCGCCCTTCTCGGGGTTTTGGCCGTTCAATTCCATTTGGTACAAACCCAGGGCGGCGGTAAATCCGGCCGTACCCAAAACAATGGCTTCCAGCTCACTCATTCCGGCCGGCATGGGAATCACCCATTCGGAAGGAACCGAAATCAACTGCCCGAATCCGCCGTAGGTATTCATGCCCAAATCGTATCCAGTTACCAACACCACATCGCCTTCCTGAAATTGGCCGTCTGCGCATCGCACCACCGTTCCCACCGCATCTACGCCGGGGGTGTGCGGAAATTTCCGCGTAATTCCCTTGTGTCCGCTGGCCGATAATCCATCTTTAAAATTCAAGGCCGAATACCGAACCTTGATCCACGTTCCCTTGTCGGGAATTTGGTGGGCTGGTAAGTCGCAAACGGTTCTTTCAAATTTTCCTTCCGAAGTTTCGGTTACCCAGAGCGCACGATACGTTTCCATTGTTTATGTTTGTATTCTACAAAGCTAATCCATCATGAAGCAATTTTTCTCTTTTGCCATGGCACTTTTTGTTTCCTCGGTTTTCGCTCAGGAAACCCCGGCCCCATCGCAGAAAAAAGCCATTTACATCACCAATACCACCTTGCACCTGGGCAATGGCAAGATCATTGAAAACGGAGTGATTGGTTTCTCCCAAGGGAAAATTACGTATGTGGGAAATGGTTCGGAAATTCGAATCAATCGCACCGAAGCCGAGGTCATCGACGGAAACGGAAAACACGTGTATCCTGGCCTCATCGCCTTGGATACGTACATTGGATTGAATGAAATTGAGAGCATCCAAGCCACGGTTGATCACGAAGAAACCGGTTCGGTCAATCCCAACGTTCGCGCACTGATCGCCTTCAACACCGATTCTCGGGTCACTCCAACCGTGCGCTCCAATGGCGTTTTATTGGCTCAGGTCACCCCCACCGGCGGAATGATTTCGGGTTCTTCCAGCGTGGTTCAACTCGATGGATGGAACTGGGAAGATGCGGCCTACCGCACCGATGATGCCATTCACCTCAACTGGCCGAACATGGATCCCGTTCAAGCTTGGTGGGCCGGAAGTGTAGAAGATCAACAAAAACAAACCAAAGAACAATTGATGCAGATGGAACAGTTTTTTGCTGAAGCAAAAGCCTACCACGAAAGCAGCAACCGCCCTTTCAACGTTCGCTTCGAAGGAATGAAAGCAGTCCTTTCGGGGAAACAAGCCTTGTTCATTCACGTGAGTCAGGCGAAAGGCATCGTTGCTTCCGTCAATTTTGCAGAAAAATGGGGCATCCGCCCGGTTTTGGTGGGTGCCGAAGACGCGCTTTTGGTAAAGGAATTCTTGTTGGAACATAAAGTGGCGGTTGTGGTGAAGGAAACGCATCGTTTACCCCGCCGCGAAGACGACCCCGTGGATGAACCGTACACCTTTCCTGCCCGACTCAAATCGGCTGGAATTCCGTTCGCTTTTGCCGGCAAAGGCGGCTGGGCCGGACGTAACTTGGCGTACGAATCGGGCACGGCAGCTGCGCACGGATTGGGGAAAGAAGCCGCGCTTCAGTCGGTCACGCTCACGGCGGCAGAGATCTTGGGCATCGAAAAACGCACCGGAAGCTTAGAAATCGGGAAAGATGCCAACCTATTTTTGTGCCAAGGCGATGCCTTGAACATGAGCACTTCCAACCTGCAACATGCTTGGATTCAAGGACGTAGCATCTCCCTGGAAAGCAAACAAACCCGATTGTACGAAAAATTTCAAAGAAAAAACAAGGAATAAGTTGCGCATTTGAAATTTCGATTTAATTTTGCGCCCACAATCACCGATTGGTCCATGGTGTAACAGGCAACACGTCAGTTTTTGGCACTGAAGAGTCTAGGTTCGAGCCCTAGTGGACCAACCCCCAACCCCGCATCAGCGGGGTTTTTTATTTCCCCCCAATTCTTCCTGTTTTTTGTTTATTTTCGCAAGATGAAACGGATTCTCATCACCGGCGGTTGCGGGTTTGTAGGCGCAACGTTAGCGACGTCTTTCAAAACCAAATACCCCGATTATCACATCATCGCCTTCGATAACCTGAAACGACGTGGTTCTGAGTTGAATATTCCACGACTTAAAGCGATGGGAATTGAATTCGTGCATGGAGATATCCGCAACGCCGAAGATTTTCACGACCTTCCCGAAGTGGATTTGGTGATTGAAGCCGCGGCTGAGCCTTCGGTTCTTGCCGGTTTGGAAGGAAGCACGGGCTATCTTCTGAATACCAATTTGCAAGGAACTATTCATTGCCTCGAGTACGCCCGCAGGTCAAAAGCCCAATTCATCTTTCTATCAACCAGTCGAATTTACCCGATGACGACCATCGACCAAATTCGTTACCGGGAAGATGCCACCCGATTTGTTTTGGAAGAAAACCAAACCATCCCCGGTGTTTCTCCACTTGGATTGTCGGAACAGTTTCCTCTTGAAGGCTCCCGATCGCTTTACGGGGCCAGCAAGCTGGCATCGGAACTCATGGTCACCGAATACGACGCGCTTTTGGGCGTTCCTGCTGTGATCAACCGTTGCGGGGTGATTACCGGCCCGTACCAAATGGGCAAGGTGGATCAAGGCGTGGTGGTGTTGTGGGTTGCCAAACATTTCTGGAATCAGAAATTGGGTTACTTCGGCTACGGTGGTACCGGAAAACAAGTTCGCGATATGTTGCATGCCGATGATTTGTTCCGTTTGGTCGATTGGCAAGCTCACCATTTGAACGAAGTTCGCGGACAAATTTTCAACGCCGGAGGCGGACCGGAAGTGAGCGTTTCTTTGCTCGAGCTGACCGCACTTTGCGAAGAAATCACCGGAAATAAAATTGAAATTCAACGGGTTGCAGAAACAAGAGCAGCCGATATCCCTTGGTACGTAACCGACAATTCTAAGATTACGAAAACCATGGGATGGAAACCCGAAAAAACACCGAAAGATATTATCTTTGACATTTACAACTGGATTCGTGAAAACGAATCTGCCTTAAAACCCATTTTAGGTTAATTCGATATGAAAATTTGCTTGGTTACCGGTTCAGCCGGACTCATTGGAAGTGAAGCGGTTCGATTTTTCTCGGATAAATTCGATCTCATCGTCGGAATCGACAACAACATGCGCGCCTACTTTTTTGGCGATAACGCTTCCACCGAGTGGAACCGCAAACAATTGGAAAATCAAGTCAGCAACTACACCCATCGCAACGCCGATATTCGCAGCTACGAAGCCTTGGAAGTCATCTTCAAAGAATTCGGAGCCGACATCGACCTGATCGTGCACACCGCAGCTCAGCCCTCCCACGATTGGGCAGCGCGGGAGCCGCTTACCGATTTCGGAGTGAACGCTACCGGCACGGTGAACATGCTCGAACTCACCCGTCACCATTGCCCCAAGGCGGTGTTCATCTTCACGTCAACCAATAAGGTTTACGGCGACACCCCGAACTACCTTCCCTTGGTAGAATTGGAAGACCGGTGGGAAATTGCGGAATCTCATCCGTATTTCACCCACGGAATCGACGAAAACATGTCGATTGACCACAGCAAACACAGTTTATTCGGCGCTTCCAAAGTGGCGGCCGACGTGATTGCCCAAGAGTACGGCAAGTACTTCGGCATGAATGTGGGCGTTTTCCGCGGCGGCTGTTTAACGGGACCTCAACACAGCGGAACCCAGTTGCACGGATTTTTGAGTTACCTCATGAAATGTGCCATTACGGGCGATCATTACACTGTTTTTGGCTACAAAGGAAAACAAGTTCGCGACAACATTCACTCCTGGGATTTGGTGAACATGTTTTGGCATTTTTACCAAAATCCACGTCAAGGAGAAGCTTACAATGCCGGGGGCGGACGTCACAGCAATTGCTCCATGAAGGAAGCCATTGCCGTTTGCGAGAAGATCACCGGCAAACCCATGAACTATTCTTACACCGAAGACAACCGCATTGGAGACCACATTTGGTACATTTCCGATGTTCGGAAGTTTAAAAACGATTATCCTTCTTGGGATTATCGCTACAATTTGGAAGATATCTTATCTCAAATTCACGACAGCATGTCGTCTCGAGTATGAAGTTGAGCATTGTCATTCCCGCCTACAACGAATCGGAATCGATCGTTGAAACCTTGGAGAAGTTCTACGAAGAACTTCAACGGGAAGGGATTGACCACGAAATTTTGGTGGTGAACGACAACTCCAAGGACGATACCTTGTCCGTTCTTGAACGGATGTCGGCCAGCATTCCCACCTTGAGGTACGTTACCAACCCTCCTCCCCACAACGGATTTGGGTATGCTGTTCGAAAAGGGTTGGAATCGTTTTCGGGCGATTGCGTTGCGGTGGTGATGGCCGACATGAGCGACGACCCGAAGGATGCGGTGAAGTACTACCGCACCATGTTGGAGGGCAACTTCGACTGCGTTTTCGGCAGCCGATTCATCAAAGGTGGGAAAGTTTACGACTATCCCCGCCATAAATTGATCCTCAATCGAATAGCGAACACCATCGTTCGTTTCACCTTCGGAATTCGTTACAACGACTGCACCAATGCGTTCAAGTTGTACAAAAAAGAAACCATCGATGGCATCAAGCCATTTTTGTCGCCTCACTTCAATCTTACGTTGGAGCTGCCTTTAAAAGCCATTGTTCGGGGTTATTCGTACACCGTGGTTCCCAATTCGTGGACCAACCGAAAGTTTGGGGTGAGCAAATTAAAAATCAGAGAGATGGGAAGTCGCTACTTCTTCATCATGATGTATTGCCTGATCGAAAAATTCTTCGCTCGGGGAGATTTCAAAAAGAAGTATTAAGTTTGAAAAAGTAAAATAACGATATGACTGGATTCAACCGTTTAAACAACATCGTAGGCTGGCTGGTATTTTTAGTGGCCGCCACCACCTACACCCTTACATTGGAACCCACGGCAAGCTTTTGGGATTGCGGTGAGTTTTTGTCGGCCGCTTACAAATTGCAGGTGGTTCACCCTCCCGGTGCGGCCTTCTTCCTTACCTTGGGTCGTATTTTCACCTTGGGCGCTGATCCGGCCGATGTGGCTTGGCGGGTCAACTTCATGAACGGTTTGGCTTCGGCCTTTTCGATTCTGTTTTTGTTTTGGACCATCACGGCCATCGCTCGAAAAATCATGATGAAAGATGAAAGCGATGCCTCCAACATGGGCAAAATCATTGCTGTTTTGGGTGCAGGTGCCGTTGGTGCTTTATGTTACACCTTTACCGATTCGTTCTGGTTCTCCGCTGTAGAAGGCGAGGTTTATGCTTTATCGAGCATGACCACCGCTTTGGTGTTTTGGTTGATTTTCAAATGGGATCAGCATGCCGATGAAGCGGATTCCGATCGTTGGTTGATTCTTTTGGCGTTTTTGATGGGTATTTCTGCTGGAATTCACTTGTTGAATTTGCTTTGTATCCCTGCCATTTGTTTCGTTTACTACTTGCGTCGTTACACCTTTAGTTGGGTGGGTTTATTGAAAACCTTTGCTTTAGGTTGCGTTATTTTGGTTTTCATTCAAATTGGGGTTATTGCTAAAATCCCTTCGTTGGCGGCGTATTTCGACCGTACGTTTGTAAACTCTTTCGGCACCGAACGCGGCGCCGGATCGGTTTTCTTCCTGGTTATTTTGGGCATCATCACCGCAGCAGGATTGTGGTGGACCCAGCGAAAAGCCAACGGCTGGTGGAAAACCGGTTTCTTGATGTTCGCCTTCATCTTGATCTCCTACTCTTCTACATTTGTGGTGGTGATTCGCTCCAAAGCCAACCCCAGCATCGACATGAACGATCCCGAGGATCCGTACTCTTTGGTGTCCTACATCAATCGTGAGCAATACGGCGACGTTCCTTTGCTTTCAGGTCCCTACTTCAATGCGGGAGAACCCATCGAACAAAAGGAAGGACCAAAAAAATGGAGATGGGATGCCTTCTCCAAGAAATACGTTCAAATGGATGGAGATCCCATCTACAAATATGATCCTAAAAAATCAACCATTTTCCCTCGTATTTACAAGCGTGCTGGAACCCAAGAACGCCATTTGGTGTATTACGAGAATTTTACCGGCATCAAGCGCGACGATCCCCGCAAGCCAAGCTGGGTAGCCGATAACTTAGGCTTCATGTTCTCGTACCAATTGGGAACGTTGTGGTTCCGCTACTTCATGTGGAATTTCACCGGTCGCCAAAACGATATTCAAGGGCACGGACCGGGTTGGTTCAACTACCAGAGGGAAGGAAACTGGATTTCCGGAATTCCGGCGTTGGACAATACGTTGAATCCACACGTAGAAAACCAAAACAATCTTCCTGAAAGCGCCACCAGCAACTGGGGTCGAAATACGTATTTCTTCCTTCCTTTGTTGTTCGGTATTTTAGGCATGATTTTCCATTTCAGAAAAGATCGAAAAATGGCCATCACCGTGTTGAATTTATTTGTTCTTACCGGAATTGCCATTAACCTTTATCTGAATCCCGATCCCGTTCAACCTCGTGAGCGTGACTACGTTTACGTGGGTTCGTTCTACGCTTTCGCCATTTGGGTAGGCTTGGGCGTATTGATGTTGGTGGATTTCTTAATGAAGAAGATGGATGGAAAGATGGCCGCTACTTTGGCTACGGTAATCGGAATTTTAGCTGTTCCCACCATCATGGCGAGTCAAAACTGGAACGACCACGATCGTTCCGATAAGTACACGGCCCGCGATTTTGCGATTGACTACCTCGAAAGCTGCGCGCCGAATGCGATTCTCTTCACCATGGGCGACAACGATACGTATCCGTTGTGGTACGCTCAGGAAGTGGAAGGCATTCGAACCGACGTGCGCATCATCAACCTAAGTTTGTTGGGTACCGATTGGTACATCAATCAAATGCGGGAGCCGGTGAACGGACATCCTGGATTAAAAATGACGCTTCAACCGCAGCAAATTGTTCAAGGAAACCGCGATTACGTTCCCGTGGTTCCAAGTTTGCAACAGTTGGCCAACAACCGATTTGAATTGAAAGACGTGATGAACTTCATCGCTTCCGATAAAAATCAGGAATTCGGCATTCAGATTCCTTTCTTACCGAGCCAGAAGCTGCGCATTTCGGTAGATACCGTTGCTGCCATCAAAAACGGCTGGGTAACCGAGCGTTTCCGTCCTTACATAACTCCGGCTATGGAGTGGGATGTGCCCAAACAGTACTTGTTCAAGAACGATTTGGCCATGTTCGACATCATTGCCAACAACATGGAAAGACCGATTTATTTCACCGTGAGCATGCCAACGGAGCAGTATTGCGGTTTGCAGAAATACTTCCAGGTGGAAGGGTTGACGTATCGTTTGGTACCGGTAAATTACCAAGCACCACAGGGTGAAATTGGTTTGGTGGAACCCGATTTGATGTACAACAACATGGTGAAGAAATTCGTTTTCGGAAACATGAACGGCAAAAAGCACGGCCCCATTTACATCGATCCTGAGACGTTGCGCATGACCATTAACCTCCGTCAGAATTACGTTCGCACGGCGGATGCCTTGATCAACATTGGCGACAAAGCCCGTGCGCTTCAGGCCTTGGATAAAATGGAAGAGGAAATGCCTCACCCCATTATTCCGATGGATGGTCGTTTGGTTCTTCGCCAAGTGGATGCTTTGTACCGAGCTGGCGGCATGGACAAAGCCCAGAAGAAGATCGAAAGTTATTGGGATTGGATTGGAAAGGATTTGACCTATTACGGTACGGCCTCCATGAAAGACCAAATGGAGATTTACAAAGATGAAATCAATCTTCAGAATTACATCATGAACAGCATGTTGCAAATGATGGAGATGAATGGTCAGAAAGCGAAAGCGGATGTCCTTCGTTCGAAGATGAACGGATGGATGGGAAAGCTTACGGCGGCCATCAATCAACAACAATAAGGGCGAATGCCCATCGAACCACAAAGGCGAGCTTCGGCTCGCCTTTGTGGTTTTTAGAATGGCCGCATCTTCAAAGAGATGTGCAAACGATTTTGCCAACCGCCCTCCCGAAATGCAGCTCCCCAATACAAACCCAACCATCCTTGCGGAATTTGCAATTGGGTTCCCAAGGCTCCACTGAAGATCGATATCGCATCTGCTTTTCCCGCTTGTAGTTGTAGGGAAGCAAAGGACGTGGACTCGAAGTACCACCGTTGTTCCAGTTGCAGCCATCCCCAACTTTTTACCGTGAGCTGCCCTTCATCCAACCCTTTCCAGGTATCCATTCCGCCTACCCGAAGTTCCTCCAGCGGCAAACCGCGCAATCCCATGCTTCGAAATTGAATCCCTGTTTTCCAATAGGTGTTCCAGCTCCAAATTCGATGCACTTTGACGTTCCATTGCGAACGAGGCCCGGCAGTCCAAACTTGTGCTTGCATTTCTCCACCTTGGCTGCGGAAAGGATTCCAAAAATCCCAACTCCATTTTAGTCCGATGGGAAAATACCTGGTCAACGTGTCGGGAGTGGTCCATGAGCGTTGGCCCACCGTAAAACGAAGGTATTGTTGGGGAGAAAACAGGAATTCAACTCCACCTTGGAGGTCGCTCATCAATTGAGAAGTATCGCGCCGGTAGGTATTTCCTTGAAAGCCAAGTCCGATTGGCGCATAGAATAAGCCAGATTTTCTCCATTCCAGCTGCATTTGCGTTGCTTGTTGCAAGCCCCGAAAACCAAAATCCAACTCCCCTCCCCGCTTCAGCCAATTGGCCCCGTGGGCTTGGAATTCTCCGGTAATTTGAACCACGTTGCGTCCATCGGGCAGGAGGTTATTGGCGAGGGCCAACATTCCATCGAACACGTTCACCTTGCGTTGTGCCAGGAACAGCCGAAGGCGAAGCGAATCATTTTCGGTGATCCACTGGGGGGGGCTGGTTTGTTCGATGAAGGAAAGGGATTGAAGTTGTTGTGCCGCTTTTTTCCAAACCGTGGTTGACACGGGTTTTCCAGGTTTCAACCGCATTTGCCGCTGCAACCATGACGGATTTACCCATTGCGCTGCGGCACCAACGTCGATTGACCCCATGACCGACAAGGAACCGGAATCGATGTTCACCCATCGCAGCAGGGTATCGTTCTTCCACGCCCAAATTTGATAGTTGGCAGAGGCATTCCAATAGCCGCGATCGCGGTAGGTTGATAGGTTTTCGCCCGTGTCGATGGTGGGAATGGCTGGTCCGGGAAGGAGGAACCATTGGAAAGGTTGGGATGAGTCGAGGGATGCGGTGTAAAATCTATTCCCGCGCAAGCTGTCGAGGGCAAATTGAACGTAATCGATAGCGCGGGGAACATCGTTCGAGAATTTGCATCCCCAAACCTTGGTTGAATCTTTGAAACAAATGCGAATGGGTTGGGCATAGGCGCCCGTGCATCCTAAAAAAAACACTAATTTTACCCAAAGTTTCACCTTTCAAAGGTACGTTTTGGCCGGCATCTATCTACATATTCCCTTCTGCAGAAAAAAATGCAGCTACTGTGATTTTCATTTCAGCACTTCTTTGCGCACAAAATCCATGGTTTTGGAGGGGATGGTTCGTGAAATCCAAGCTTCCAAAACCCTCTTGCCCCAGGCTTCCATCGATACCATTTATTTTGGTGGAGGTACTCCTTCCTTGTTATCGGCCTTGGAATTGGAGCTTCTATTGAATGAAATTTACCGGAATTTTTCGGTGAGTCAACAGGCAGAAATCACGTTGGAATTGAACCCAGAAGATGGGAATGAGGATCATTTAGGGGCTTTATTCCAATTGGGAATCAATCGTTTGAGCATGGGTGTTCAGTCGATGAATCCAGATATTTTGGCTTTTTCGAATCGAAATCACGAAGCCCAACAATCGGTTTTGGCCTTTGATGCCGCTCGAAAAGTTGGGTTCCAAAATATTTCGGTGGATTTGATGTTTGGATTTCCGGGGCAAACTTTGGAGCAGTGGAAGGCGGATGTGATGTTTTGGAAGGGGAAGAATCCCGAGCACATCAGTTTGTATTCGCTAACGGTGGAGGACCGAACGGCTTTGAAAAAGTGGGTGAAATCGAAGCAGGTTTTCCTTTTGGAGGAGGAGAAGGTCGCCGAAATGTTCCACTGGACCTCGGAATTTTTGGAGGAGCACGGTTGGGAACATTACGAGGTTTCGAATTTTGCACGTGGCGGATTTCGGAGTCAGCACAACGGGAATTACTGGAAAGGGATTCCGTATTTGGGCATTGGTCCGTCGGCTCACGGCTACGATGGTGAACACCGTCGGTGGAATCCGCGAAACAATGTGAAATACGGGAAAGCGTGGCGGGAGGAAAATGGAATTTGGGAGGAGGAGTTGCTTTCGGAGGTGGATCGGTTCAACGAGTTGTTGATGGTTCGGCTTCGAACGGCGGAGGGGTTGCCGCATTCGGAGGTTCCTTCGATTTTTTTACCGCGTTTGGTTCGGCAATGGGAGTGCATTGACGGAGATTACCGGCTGTTGGAATCTGGAAAATTTCGATTTTCGAAAGCCGGTTGGTTGGTGATGGATTCGTTGTTGGTGGATTTGTTTGAGGGGTGAGGATCTCGAGGAGCGCGGGGCCTCAGGGAGCGCCTTTTTCCGGTGTCTGAGGCTCTCGAAGACACCATTCTCCCTTCGATTTCTATGGTTTTTCCAAGCAAAA
>JAIYBD010000257.1 GCA_027488715.1 Bacteroidota bacterium
CGAATGCGATCGAGTTCTTCGTAAAGGTCTTGAATGGGTTTTTTTTTTTTTTTTAACTGCATGATTGGTTATTTTTAACGGGTAAAGATACGAAGTGACTCGGGTTGAACAAGGGTAAAGAAATCCACATTTTAACCAGCTACAATAGCAATCTGATGATGCCCGTCAACTGTCAAAAAACAACGGTAAGAAGGAAGGGAAATGGATTCAGAAAAGAAAAATTGTGGGATGTCCCACTCCACATCCCGCATCCCTAAAAAACGATTCGTAAGCGGCCATTGAAATTTGTAAAAAGCCTCTTTCAAACTGAAGATTTCCGTAGCCTTTTCTGCATGAAGTTCTTTTGAATATTGAAGTAAAATTTCTTTTTCATTTTCTGTGAAAACGCGGTCCCAAATCGAGGGATGAACTCTGTTTTTCTTTTCAATGTCTAATCCAACACTTTGAAAATCCGATTTCCAACCTACGATGGCTCCGGCAAAACCATCCGTGTGCGAAATGGATCCTACCACCCCCTCCGGCCAGGAAACCTGTCCGTCGGGAAGCCTAAGTAACTCTAAATCATCCATCCTAAACCCCATGCTTTCCAGCGCTCTCTTCGCACAAATCCTTCCCCTGATGAAATTTTGCTGGTAACTCGCATGCCGATTTGAAATCAATTCCGCTTCCTGCTCCGTCAAAAAAGAATGATCAACACCTTCCCCCGAAAAATGTAGAAACAATCCCAACTCCTTCAGCTCGTTCAAATCCATAATGCGAAGTTAATTCGATTTTTTTATGCTGAATGGAATTCTGAAGTTGGAATGAAAAGACAACCTTTTTCGAAAATAAATTACATTCAAATGGGCATTGCAACTTGATTTTGGATTTTTATTAACAAGAATCACCGGAAATGGCAGAGAAACATTAACATTATTTTATCCGTTTCATTTACGGATAATCGGTTTGTGTCCTCCTACTTTTGCGTTGGCTTGGGAATGCGCCCTGGCTCATGTATCTTGGATTTATGAATCGATTTATTATTTTCATTTTGTTCCTTTTTGCCATTTCAAACGGTTATGCACAACAATCAATCCAATGGGGAATGGGTAATCAGAAACAATTTGGATCGACCTATTCCCGTTCATTTTCTAATCCTACCCTTCGTTCTGATTCGGGAATTCAATATGGCTTTTCTTTTTTAAACAAGTACGGAATTCAACAGTTAAATGATTTCAATGCCGGCCTGTTTATTCAAAAAGAAACGCAACAAGGTGGAATTTTTGGATGGAATTCGGGAAATGCGAATTTCTCTCAACGTGGAATTCAAACAGCATATTCAATGAAATTGGATGCTAATTTTTGGGCTGGAGTAGGAGTGTCGGCCTATCAAATCGTTATTCCTGGATACGTATCTCAAAGCTATGTTTCGGGTAGTTTATTCGCTTCGGGAAAAACGGGGAAAAATACCGATTGGGCTGTATCGCTGCGTTCCCTCGAAGGGTGGGTTGATACCGCCCAGCCCATACAACCGTCCATCGATGTGGCCGTTTCACATCACTTTGGTCCTTTTTGCCGTTCGGTGCTCGAAGTATCGATCGATCCCGTTTATTCCATTCAAACACGACTAGGTTTGGCGTATCAAATTCAAAAGAAATGGTCGCTCCAACTCGGTTTTCAATCCAAGCCGCAAACCATTTCTTTGGGTATTTCGTACACCCCCGGAAAGTTTAGTCTAGGCTGGGGAGCGTTGAATCAGAACCCTTTAGGAAGTCAAATCGGATTAACTATTGAAAAGAGATGAGAAAATTAATCCTGTTTCCTTTCCTCCTTTTCGGTTCATTGATAGTTCAATCCCAAACCAAAACGCAAAATGCTACCGAAGACTTAATTCAAGCCATCATTGAAAATGCCGGATCTGATTTCGATTTTACCGATTTGTTCGCCAAGTTGGATTATTGGCAGCGGCATCCTTTAGATCTTCAATCGGTAGGGCGCGATGAACTGAAGCAAATTCCTTTACTTTCTGAAATTCAAATTGAACAATTTTTAGCCCATCGGAATCGATATGGTGCATTTTTATCGGTGTACGAATTGCAAGCCGTCGACGGTTGGGATTTGAAAACCGCTCAACTTCTCGCTCCATTCCTAACCGTTCTTGGAACTCCCATGGCCCAGAATTCCGACGATAAACACGACCTAATGATTCGTTCTCGTACGAATTTGCCCCTCGCTTTTGGATATTCCGATACCTCCGAGAAACGGTATCTCGGTTCTCCGATCGGGAATTTTATTCGGTACAAATATTCCTACGGAAATCGACTTACGCTGGGTTTTGTAGCCGAAAACGATCCAGGCGAAGCTTTTCGATTTGATTCCGCTCAATTGGGATTTGATTTCACCTCAGGCCATGTTCAATGGATGGGTAGGAAATGGGTGAAAAAGGTAATTGTTGGTGATTATAACGTTCAATTCGGACAAGGTTTAACCGCTTGGTCGGGATTAGCTTTTGGGAAATCGCCTTTTGTTTTGAATATCTTGCGGCAAGGGAGAGGGATTGTTCCTTACACCAGCGCGAACGAGGCCCAATATTTCCGAGGCGGAGCCATGGTTCTTGCTCATCCAAGAATTCCGATGGAGCTGTCTCTATTTACCTCGATAAAAAATTCCGATGCGAATTTGAGAACCAATAACGATTCGGTGTTCATTGGTGAAGATTTGGTGATCAGTGGTTTGAATTTATCGGGGTATCATCGAACCCTTTCAGAACTTGCCGATCGCAAATCGGTAAAAACTACGCAAATGGGCGGCAATCTCAAGTGGAAATTTTCGTCTGGGAATATAGGATTCACCGTTTTGCACAGTACTTTTTCCAAGCCATTTGTCAGAAGTGCGGCCCTGTACGATCGTTTTGATTTTCAAGGGAATCAAATTTTAAATGTTGGTTTTGATCACCAATTTACGGTGAAGAACTTACTGGTTTGGGGGGAAGTTTCCCATGGCGATTCGGGCTGGGCCGTTACGGAGGGAATTCTCATTCCCCTTGATGCCCGACTTACCCTTGCGGCCATGTACCGAAATTTCTCTCCGAAGTTCCATTCGTTGTTTGGAAGTGCCATAGCAGAAAATACACTAGCTACCAATGAGCAAGGTTTTTACTTCGGATTTCAAGCAAGTCCGAGAAAGAAATGGACCGTTTCATCCTACATCGATCGATTTGTATTTCCTTGGTTGCGTTTTGGAGTTGATGCGCCAAGCTCCGGTTGGGAAACTTTGGTTAATATCGAATACACACCCAACCGGAAATCGAGTTTTTATGTGAGAGGTCGATACCGATTGAAACAAGAAAATAGCTCGGTTTCGGCTTCACCAATTGCTCCATTGGTAGATTACTCCAGGTACGGAATTCGTGGAAATGCTAAGTTTTCTACCGGTGACATGATTACGTGGCAAACTCGTTTAGAGTGGAGTGGATTTCAAAAAGAAACCAATAGAGAGAACGGATTCGCCCTTTTTCAAGATTTTCAATACAAAAAATTAAGTTCCCCGATCACGTTGAATTTGCGCTGGGCTTGGTTTCAAACCCCTTCATTCAATACCGCCATTTATGCTTACGAAAGCGATTTATTGTATTACTTCTCGGTTCCGGCCTTGTATGGAAATGGCAGTCGAATGTATGCCTTGGTGAAGTGGGATTTAGCAAAAAATATGGAGCTTTCCTCCAAATTTGGAGTGTTTCATTCCAAAGAACGGAACGAGTGGGGGAGCGGAGTTGACCTAGTAACAGGATCGGTGAAATACGATTGGAGAATTCAATGGAGGATGGTTTTTTAAAAAAAGCGCTTCAGTCTTACGAGCGACTTGTACAATTTAAGGAATCTGGGGAAAGAGCATTTTCCTGGAGAACCGAATGGGAGTTTTTCTTAGAAAGATTAACCCAACCTCATGCTCGAAATTTTCGAAGTGGACTCAGTCGTTGGTTGTTTTTGATCAAGGAAAAAGAGGTGAATTCGAATTTAGAAGCCGATGCCATTCAACTTTGGAACGCCTTGTTTGAAATGGATTCTTTGTCCCCTTGGATGGAGGATTATATTTTGAAATTTGGAGGTTGGTTCTTGGGTCAAAATGGTGCTCCAATTCCTTTGGAAAGAAAAGATCTTGAAGTTGAAAGTGTTGATAATTTTAGCTTAACCATCGTTCAAACTCATCCAGAAATCATAGGATACTCTAACGTTCATCAAAGAAATTGGACCATAGAGCTTGGAAGAAATGGCTATTTTGATTTTTCATCGTACCTCCCACTACTGGAAATAGGGCAAAAAGTGAGTTTGTTTCATTTTTTAGTTGATGGCAATGTGTTGAAGGTGAGTTCAGATAGTCGCATGGTTTTGGACCCAGATGCCTTATTTTCTGTTTCGGATATTTCGGAAGTTTTTGGCCCAAACGGCCAACGTTGGAAATCGTTTTTTGGGAATAAATTGAAAGTGGAGGTTTTCTCCATTCACCTTTTGATTGGAACCGTGGCCAATGATTTATTGGATCAAATGGTGGTTTCGGGGAGGTATGACTCGGAGTGGATCCAACAGACCATTCGTAAATCTTTACTCAAGAACAAACTGCAGTCGGCTCTTTTTGAGCAGAGTCAACTCAAAGATTTGGTTCATAAAATTCAAAACGTTGTTGCTCCCAATTTGATTCCGTTTGTTCAACGTATTCGTCAAGGGAGCAATGATATTCGTATCGAGCCGACCTTTGTATCCGTTGCCGATGGGTTTACGGGCCGTTTAGATCTTTTACTTGAAAACGAATCCGGCGCCATGGATATCATCGAGTTAAAATCGGGAAGAGCGCCGGAAGCGTGGATCGACTTGAAATACGAAGTGCAAACCATTTTGTATTATCGGTTAATTCGGCAAACCTACGGAGATAAAGCCTCGGTGAGTGGTGCTATTCTGTATGCTTCTTCAGCTGATCGATCGTTGCGAAATCTCAACGTTGATCAAATTTATCCATACCTGATTCAAGCCGACGAGGCCAGGAATCTTGTTTTATCAACGTGCAAACGACTGGCCTCGTTTCAATTGCAAGAAGTACATGGCGCCTTAAAATCATTAGATCCCGCCTTTGAGTCGAATCAAAGTTCATTCGGTATTAAAAAGATTGCCACATTCTTAGAAGGCTACCAATCCATTCAAGCTTTTTCAAAACCCAATTTCCTTCGTGCCTATTTTTTGGGAATGTTTAGCGTTCAAATGAGAGAATGGCTTTCTTTAAAACTTGGTGATTTCCAAAGTGGGCTACATCGAAAAAACAAAGGTGCAGCATCCATTTGGCTTGAATCTGTGGAAGAAAAATTGGATAAATTCTCCATGATCCATGCCGCAACGTTGGTAGATGTTGATGATCAAAAGTTGGTGTTTCAACACAACGGCTGGCCACATCCCTTTCGCTTGGGAAGTCAGGTTCAAATCACGGCTTGCCAAAATGATGGAACCCCTATTGCACTTAATGAACAATGGTTTCGGGGTGTCGTTTCTGGTATTGAAGCCCATCAATTAACGGTACAAACCCTTGCGCCTCGATTTTCGGATCTGCACCTTAAATCCATCCCATCGTTTAATATCGAAGAGGTTTTTCTCGATAGTAACATTTGGGCAAACCTAAAATCTTTATCCAATCTATTCCCGTCGGCCAAGAATACAAAAACCATTGAAAATATGCTTGGTCTTACGGAGCCAACGTACTCCAACAGTAGCTTTTCTCAAGTGGATAGGGCAGAACTTGCCGTGGAAATGGCTGAGGCCGCAAATGATTATTTGTTGATCCAAGGACCACCTGGAACGGGAAAAACATCCAAGGTGCTAACCCGCATTGTTCGGAAATTTTTAGCTCGAGGCGACAAGACCGTTGTTTTGGCATTTACCAATCGTGCTGTAGAAGAAATCGCTCAGAAATTCAAAGCACAAAACATTCCTTATTTTTCACTTCGAACAGAAGAAACCGATCATATAGAATCAATCAAAGATTATTCAGAGGCGATAAAACAATCATCGGTTTTCTTGTCCACCATTGCGTCTTTTACAGCACGATTTCCGGATCTTTTGTCCATTACTGGAGAAATCCCAAACCTAATCGTTGATGAAGCCAGTCAGGTAACCGAGAGTCAATTGGCGGGGGTAATTCCCCTTTTCAAAAGATTTATTTTGATTGGTGATCATCAACAGCTTCCTCCAGTTCTTTCTCAGGACTTTGAATTGAATGATATATCCAAACTGAAGGGTATTCAAAACTCGGCGATTAAAGGAGCCATGGAGGAAATGGAAGAATTGGGATTGTTTAGTCGCTGGACTGATTCCCTTTTTGAACGACTTTGGTTCTTGAATGATCGAAACGGTTGGAACGGATTGGTGACGTTGGATACCCACTTTCGAATGCATGAAGACATCGCCAATTCTCTTTCCAACCATTATTTACCTACGGTACTCCAAGCTGGAAACGAACCGCAAAGGTTAGGGTGGTTATTTGATGACTGGTGGGGAAATATAACGCATCAAAAAAGGATGGTGTTTCTTGAAAATCGGAATCTCGATCGGGGGAAAATTAATCGATCCGAAGCCGAAGATATCGCTAGAATTGTTTTGGAAATCCATCACCGAAAAGAACCTGAAATGCCATGGGGTGATTTCATGGGAATCATTACCCCCTGGCGGGCTCAGATTGAGGAAATTAAAGATGCTATTCGCAAACAAAGGTCGATGTTGAACATGGAAGAAGAAATTGAAAAACTCATCGCCATTGATACGGTAGAACGATTTCAAGGGAGCGAAGCCGATTATATTTTCTTTTCTACCTGCATCAACGGAGCGCATTATTTGGAGGCATTCACATCAACAGAGCAAAATGGGGTAGATCGAAAACTACTGGTCGCAGCTTCTCGAGCGCGAAAACAATTTGTACTCTTGGGAAATCGACAGTTTTTAAAGGATTCAAATCCGTATGCTCAGATGTTGGATTGGATTGAAACCCATGGAATCGCCTTAACTATGGATTAATCCGAACAATTTTAATGGCGATCCTTCGGTTTTGGGAACGACCAAGTTCTGTTCCGTTATCCGAAACGGGCTGGGAGTCGCCATAACCTTTGAATTCAATTTGGTTGAATGGGACATCTAGAAGTCGGAGTCTTAAAAACAACGATTTTGCTCTCTTTTCGGAAAGTTTTTGATTGGCATCTTTCTTTCCAACAGCATCCGTGTGTCCTTGAATTTCCACTCTAATTTGGGGGTTTGACTTTAAAAATCTTGCTAGTACCACAATTTCAGAATCAGAAGAAGGTAAAATGCTGTCGGAATTGGTGTCGAAAAAGATATTGGCAAGAGAAACCATTTTTCCTAATTTGATAGGCTCCAAGGCAATTGTCATTTCAGTTTGTGCTGGCGAAAACTGACCAGAGAAAAAGATGTAACCCGGAGCCTCGGCATGAATACTAAAGGTTTTTTCAGAAGGAACACAAATGATTTCGGGACCACCGTTGGGGTGGGTAAAGTCATTGAAATAGTTGGTTCTTGTGACTGGATTGTTAATGATTAAATGAACAGAAATTGGTGTTTTGGTTTGGGCATCAACAAACTGAAAGCGATTCCACTGGGTTGGCCAAGGTCGGAATGGTTCAGGGACTTCAAATGAAAATAGATCGGTTTTGCCCAAGGACGGGGCATCATCGGAAGTGAGAATTCCCGATTTTCCATCGGTGCTGATCCAAATTCCCGATTGATCCATGGCGTTGTTGATGGGTGATCCCATGTTTAAGGGTTTTGTCCAACCCGAATCGGTAAAATGGGATACAAATAAATCTTTGCCTCCAAACCCAGGATGTCCGGCGCTAGCAAAATAAAGGGTTTGTCCATCGGGGTGTACGAATGGAGAAGCCTCATCATACCTCGTGTTTATGGTTGGTCCTAAATTTTCGGGGGTGCTCCATCCAGCGGGCAAGTGAACGCTTTTCCAGATGTCCCAACCTCCATAGCCGCCGGGGCGATTGGAAAGGAAATACATCGTTTTCCCATCGGAGCTGATGCTAGGTTGGGATTCCCACCAAGGAGAATTGATGATAGGATCCAAGTTTTTCGGATTCCCAAATCGGTTATTGGGCATTTTTTCACTCACATAGATGTCGCACGATCCCCGAGAATCAGCTCGATCACAGGCGGTGAAAAATAACAATTTGCCATTTCCTGAAACCGAACTACCACCTTCATTGGAGGTGGTATTGATTTCTAGCGAAACGGGTTCTGCCAATTCGAAACTTCCATCACTATTCCTCCTTGAAATGAAGATATCCTCGTCGTTAACTCCTCTTCTGGTGAAAAATAATTGTTGCCCAGACGCATCCAACCATCCTCGGTTTTCATAGTAAGGGGTGTTGATTTGATCGCCTAGGTTTTTTATTGAAACGTTAAATGGCCTTTTTAGAGCGTCCAAAGAAAAGATACAATCTGCAAGGTACATCTTCCCATCTTGGTGAGCTTGATAGGAAAGATTTTTAAAGGTGAGAAGTTTTTGAAAATCCTGTTGAGCTCCGTAATAATCGGATTTCCGCATTTTTAAAATTCCAGAATTGAGGTAGGATTTGTAATAGGTAGAAATTTGGAAGTTTTTGATTTTTTCGTAAGACACCAACGCCATGGAATCGTTTCCGGTTTGGAAATATAGATCTGCCAGTGAAAGTAGAGAATTGACGTGTTCGGGATTGGAACTATGGACTTGCTCGAGAAGAACGATAGCTTCAGGATACCGATTAGCGTTAATTTCTTTGATGGCTTTTTGATAGATTTTATCTACCTTTTTCGGAAGATTCGTTTGAGCCCAACCGGCCAAATGAAAAATTGAAAATACAAGGAAAGCGATACGTCTCATGGAAATCTAAAGGTAAGAATAAACCTCTTTAAACGTTTTCTGGCGATCGAATTGTGGAAATAAATAGATTAAATTCTTGCAAAATGGACAAGAAAAAAGCCGCTGAAAAGCGGCTTTTAGTTTATTTTTTGAAGTTAACACCTTCTAATTCGGCGGCCTCTTGAGAGATTCGTTTGCCGTCTTTATAACAAACTACCCAAGCGTCACTCAATCCTAGTTTTTTAAGCTCATCGCGAAACTCTTCGGCTTTGTTAATTTTCGTAAAATATCCCAAAACATATTTGATTTGGTTTTCAACCATTTCAGTTTCGATTTCTGATTTGCCTAAGCCCTTAGCGCGATATTGATTGTATGCACCTAATTGAACCTTAAAGTAAAGTCCTGTTTTTTCTTTAATTGGGTTTGAATTAGCCTCCTCCAAAACTTGTTTTTCTTGCTGCTCTTTTTGAACAATAAGTAGCTTTTTCAAAGAATCCATTTCAGCTTTGTTGCTATTCAATTCATTGCTCATGTTGTTCATCAACAATTGCATTTCATCCTTTTCTGTAGAACATTTTTTTAAATCATTGGACTTGCTTTCAAGATTTTTAATAACAGCAGCTACTTCATCAACCGACATTTTTTTGATCTTTTTGCGCTCCTCCTTGGTCATTTCTTGTCCAAAAGAAAGTAAGGTTACCAATGAAAAAATAGAAATGAATAAAGTTTTCATGTTTAAAATTTTTTTCAAAGCTACAAAAAAAAATGGGAGTATTACCTAATTTGTGGAAGTTCAATGGTAAATTCAGTGTAATTGCCCAGTTCAGATTTAAGTGAAATCGTCCCTCCTAATTTCATTACAATTTCATGAACCATGTACAAACCTAATCCAGTTCCGGGCTTTACATCGGTTCCTCGAAAGAACATTTCAAAAACCTTCTTTTGGAATTCTTCTGGAATACCCAAGCCATTGTCCCAGATCGTAATTTTTGATTGATTTGATGAATTTTGAATGTCAATCTTCAGTTGAGGCGATTCTTTGGTCGTATTGGAATACTGAATGGCATTGGAAATAAGATTAGTCAAGATGATTTTTAATCGAGTAGGGTCTGAGTAAAATGGAGTATTTTCTTGAATATGAATAACCTTTTCAATTTTTTGAGAGTCTTCATTGAATTCGTGTTGTGAAAGGATATCACTTACAAGTTGTTGAAAGTTGATTTGTTCCGATTCTAGTTTTTGTCGCGCATTCTTTGCAATGTGAATGATGTCGAAAATGAAATCATTCATTTTTCGAATCGACGATTCTTGCAAATTCAGATAATTATTGATGGTTTTGGGATCATCTTCCATTTTCATCAATTCAATTAATCCCAAAACAGAGGTTAGAGGCGATCTCAAATCATGTGAAATGGCGTAGAAAAAATAGTCCAATTCCTTATTCGCTTTGGATAAAGCGATGTTTTGATTTTCAAGTTTGGATTGATGTTGCAAGAGAATCCTACTTTTTGTTCGCACAACCTGAAGCGAAAAAAATGAATAAATAAGGATTGCAGCGAAACCTAAAACCCAGAAAAAGACACTCCACGTTTGCTTTTGATGATAGTTTAAAGGTACTTCTGCACCATACTTTTCATAGATGTACCAAGAAAAAAGATACACCAAAAAGATAGAAATGATGATGGCAGCAACTTTCCAGCGGTGTGCAAAGTGGAACGACATGAACGCATTCACCACATTTACAAAAAATAAAAACTGAATTCCGGTGTCAAATCCAAATAACCAAGTTCCCCACAAAACCGCCAATAAACCTGCATATACGGAAAATGTTCTCGCCAAGGTATGGAGCCTAAAATGATTGAAAATTGGGCTTAACCCATACAAAGAGGCGAGAAAGAGCAATTGAATCCAATATGTTTTTCCCGGAAATTCAAAATAAGAATACACCACCAAAGGATACACCAACATCGATAAATAGGTGGTCATCATGTTGGTAGCTCTGATTTCCAAAGCGTCTTCACGGGCAGTATCAGATGTGATGCCCGCCTCAATGAATGATCGAAGAAAATTCTTCATGATAAGGTAATAATTTGAATAAATGAAGTAGATACAAAAAGACCCAATAAATGACCAATCAATAACTCATCCCATCGGTGCGCTCCAGAAATCCATCGAATTCCCGTAACAAATCCACCGATTAAAATGATGGAAATCGTTAATCCCAAACGAAGTTCTAAGGGAAGGGTATGATTGAAAACAAGAATGGGGAGTAAAATTGCCCAACCGGAAGCATGTGCGCTAATTTTGATTTTCTTGAAATAAAAAAAAGCAAGAGAAATAAGCAAAACACCCCCACTTCCAGTGGTTAACCAAATCAAATCGGCCATCGGTCCAAGCTGATCCTTTAAATTCAAGGTGTAACCCAACCAAAAAATTCCTCCAATCAAAAAGGGCCAAACCCGACTTGAAACGTCTTCCATCTCAAAATCTGTTTTTCTTCCAAGTCGGGTTGATAAAAATACCAACAACGGAATCACGACCACAAATCCAACTTCATACCCCAAAAAGATCCCAAACGTTGAACTGAAAAATCCAAACCGATCGGATAGAAATTCATTAAACCAAACTATAAGTACCCAAGTTGGAATCCACAACGGGTGAAATAACAAGGAACAGATGTAATAAAACCGATTCATCAAATCTCTTTACGAAGGCGCGCAACAGGAATTCCCAGTTGCTCTCGGTACTTGGCTACGGTTCTGCGCGCAATGGTGTACCCCTTTTCTACCAAAATGTCCGTTAACTTGTCATCGCTCACCGGCTTGCGCTTGTCTTCCTGTTCAATACAGTCGGAAAGTATTTTCTTCACTTCCTTACTTGAAACTTCTTCTCCCGAATCGGTCATAATTCCCTCCGAAAAGAAATGCTTCAAGCCGAAGGTGCCGTATGGAGTATGAACGAATTTGGAATTCGCTACTCGGGAAATGGTCGAAATATCCATGCCAATTTCCTCAGCGATGTCCTTTAAAATCATAGGTCTCAATTTGGTTTCATCCCCCGATAAAAAGTAAGCTTCTTGATGGCGAATAATAGCGTCCATGGTAGTTAAAAGCGTTGTTTGTCGCTGCTTGATGGCATCCACAAACCATTTGGCTGAATCCAATTTACTCTTGATGAATACCAAGGTTTCTTTCACCTTTTTGTCGCTCTCGGCTTGCTTGGTGTAGTCTTTGAGCATTTCTTGGTAGTCTTTGCTCAACCGAAGTTCGGGAGCATTCTTGGCATTTAATTTCAAGCTGATTTCGCCTTGATCGATGTGGATGATGAAATCGGGAATGATGGAACCCAATGAATCATCCTCTTCGGCTGTTCCTCCCGGTTTAGGATTGCATTTGATGATTTCTTGTTGAGCTTTTCTAAAGAGGTCTTCATCCAATTCCAACGCCTTCATTAGTTTTTCAAAATGCTTTTTGGAGAATAGATCAAAATAAAGTTCTACCATTTCAATGGCCACGTTGATGGCCACATTTCGTTTTTTCTTTTTTAACTGAATAAGCAAACACTCGCGCAGATCTCGAGCACCAACCCCAGCTGGATCAAAACTTTGGATTTTAAGAAGAATCTTCTCGAGTTCCTCTTCCGAAACCATCAAATTTTGGGTAAAAGCCAAATCGTCGGAAAGGTTCATGAGCGGACGACGGAGGTACCCATCGGCGTCAATAGATCCAATGACGTGAATGAGGATGGCCCGATCCCTTTCCGATAAATCCAATTCGCCGGCTTGCGACATCAATTTTTCATGGAAGGAATTTTTGCCGGCGTAAGGCGATTCTTTGTCATCGTCGTCATCGTCGTAATTCAAATCCTTGGTTCGAAAATCCGCAATCCCATCATCCTCCAAATATTCGCTTAAATCAAAATCCAATTCATCTTCAGGTTGTTGCTCATCTTCATCCGCCGACTCATTTTCAAAATCGCTTGCAGCCTCTTCCAAAGCCGGATTTTCTTCCAATTCTTCTTTAATTCGTTGCTCCAAAGAAGCCGTTGGTACTTGCAATAATTGAATGAATTGAATTTGTTGCGGACTAAGACGCTGAAGTTGTTTTAATTTTAGGGTTTGTTTAAGCATAGATTTTCGGACTGCAAAGAAAACAAAGATTTTGCTGCCTTCGAAGTTAAACCATTTTTATTACCATGGTCCATTCCAGAGAAAATTTTCTTTTTATGAGATTGTTCATCGCCTTCATTTTCATTTTCCAAATTTTACCGGTTTTTTCCCAAAATTTGTATTTCCCGCCCGCCACCGGGAATCAATGGGATACCATCGCGCCATCAAGTTTAGGATGGTGTGCAAGTAGAATTGATTCGCTGAGCGATTTTTTACGTCGCAACAATACCAAAGGGTGCATCATTTTGAAAGATGGGAAAATTGCCTACGAGCGATATTTCGGTTCGTTTCAAGTAGATTCTCCCTGGTATTGGGCAAGCGCGGGCAAAACCCTGACGGCAACATTGGTCGGCATTGCCCAACAAGAAGGGCGCCTTTCGATTTCCGATACTTCCTCCAAATACCTTGGCGCCGGCTGGACCAGCCTTCCTCGAAACAAAGAAGACCTCATTACCATTCGCCACCAACTAACCATGACATCGGGTTTGAACGATGGTGTTTCAAATCTAAACTGTACCGATGATACTTGTTTGACGTACTTGGCTGATGCAGGAACGCGGTGGGCTTACCACAATGCCCCGTACTTGCTTCTGCATGATGTCCTCGAACAGGCAACGGGGCAAACCATCAACAACTACACCCTTCAAAAAATCATGCTTCCTACCGGACTCCGGGGCCTCTGGTCGAACGATGGCGTCTTTTTTTCAACCACCCGTTCCTTTGCTCGTTTTGGTTTGTTGATGCTAAACAAGGGGAAATGGAATACCACCACCATTTTAGCCGATACCAATTATTACAACGATATGGTTAGTCCAAGCCAATTGTTGAACAAAAGCTACGGTTATTTGTGGTGGCTCAACGGACAACCCAGTTATCAATTGCCCCAAGTGCCTTTGATCATTCGAGGTAGCCTTATTTCGGCCGCCCCAAGCCCGGTGATTTGCGGCCTTGGAAAGAATGATCAAAAACTTTACATCTGGCCGCAAGAAAATTTGGTGGTTATTCGCCTTGGCGAATCGGCCGGTGGAATCAATCCCACCCTTTCCGGATTCGATAATCAACTTTGGATCGAAATCATGAAATTGATGTGCAACGTAAATTCAAACCACGAAACGCCGATTTCCAATAACTCCTTTTATCCCAATCCGGGAAGTCAATTTCTTCGGTCAATGAACCCCATCTCTGAACTTCAAATTATTGATCTTCAAGGAAAATTGGTTTTTAAAGATGAAAATCAGAAAAGTGAATGGGATATTCAAAACCTAGCCCCAGGAATGTATTGGATCATGGGAAAATCTCAGGGAGTTTGGATGAAACAGAAGTGGGTGAAGCAATAGATTTCCACAAGAAAATTTTCCGTACTTTTTATTAGACAATTTCGAGCTGAATTGATTAGATTTGCGAAGTCGGTCGGTTCGGCTTGTCGCTTGTTTGAAAGAAAGCAAGAGGAAAGTCCGGACAACCAAGGGCAGCGTGCTTCCTAACGGGAAGGCACCGGAAACGGTGACAGAGAGTGTCGCAGAGAAAAACCGCCGATTGCGAAAGCAAGGCAAGGGTGAAAACGTGGGGTAAGAGCCCACGATGCTTCAAGGTGACTTGAAGGAGGGATAAACCTCACGCGTTGAAAGGCCAAATAGGCAGTGAACAGAAGCGGCCCGTTTCGATTCCTTCGGGGATTTCACTGTGGGTAGGCCGATGGACCTTGTGGGCAACTGCAAGGCTAGATGAATGGCAAGCTCGGGGGAAACCCTCAGACAAAATCCGGCTTACAGGGCCGGCCGACATTTTTAAAAAAAAGGAGTGAAGTATGTCGAACATCCTCATTATTGACGATGAGCGTGCCATTCGGGCCGCACTGAAAGATTTATTGGAATTTGAGGGTTTTCAAGTTACGGAAGCCGAGGATGGACATGCCGGATTAGATGCGGCAAGGAAAAATCATTTTGACTTGGTATTGTGCGATATCAAAATGCCTGGAATGGATGGTTTAGAGTGCCTGGCTCAATTGCAATCCATGTATCCCGATCTTCCGGTCATCATGATCTCCGGACACGGAACCATGGAAACCGCCGTGGAAGCCACCC
>JAIYBD010000104.1 GCA_027488715.1 Bacteroidota bacterium
ATCACCTTTTTCGGGCTGATCATTCTCGAATTGGTCTTGGTTGGATTCCTTTCAGCCCGCATTCGCCGCATGAATGCCACCACCGCTACCGCCATCTTTATTGGCTATTCGCTGTTGAACGGACTAACCCTTTCCAGTATTTTTCTCTTGTACACCTCCAGTTCCATCGCATCCACTTTTTTCATTACAGCCGGCACCTTCGCCGTTTTCGCCTTGGTGGGTTACACCACGAAGTCCGATTTAACCCGTTTGGGTTCGTTGTTGTTCATGGCCGTGATTGGAATCATCATCGCTTCGGTGGTTAACATTTTCTTGGGATCCAGTCAGTTGGATTACATCATTTCTTTTGTTGGCGTTTTGGTGTTCACCGGTTTGGTGGCCTACGATACCCAAAAAATTAAGGAGATGAACATCATTGGAAACGAAGGAACCGACGAAGACCGGAAGGAAGCCATCATGGGTGCCCTCACACTTTATTTGGATTTCATCAATTTGTTTATTTTCTTGCTTCGTCTTTTTGGAGACCGAAAGTGAAAACAATGAAAAAAATTTTATTCACTGCCTCCGCTTTGTTCGGAGGCTTTTTTTTGTCGGCCCAAACCCTCGATACCGACTCGATAGCTACCGTTCGCATTTTCAACGAGGTTTTAGCCAAGGGAGAAGGATACGAAAACCTGAGGGTTTTATGTAAATCGGTTGGCCATCGGCTTTCGGGATCTCCTCAGGCGGCCGCTGCGGTGGAATGGGGAAAACAAGCGATGGTCAAGGCCGGCTACGATTCGGTCATTCTTCAACCAGTAAAAGTGCCGAAATGGGTGAGGGGAAATGTTGAAAAGGCCACCCTTCATCAAACCAATGGAGAAAATCTTTCACTTACCGTAAAAGCACTCGGAATGAGTGTAGGAACTCCTGCCCTAGGGATTACCGCCGAGGTGGTGGAGGTGTACAACCTCGATACGCTAAAAACCTTTAAGAAAGATGCTTTGAAAGGGAAAATCGTGTTTTTTAATCGACCCATGAATCCGCATCATTTCAGTACCTTCATGGCGTATGGCGGATGCGTGGATCAACGAGGAAGTGGAGCCGCTACCGCCGCACCGTTCGGGGCCGCTGCCGTTTTGGTGCGCAGCATGACGTTGATGCACGACGATCATGCCCACACGGGGTCGATGCGGTACGATCCCAAGGGGGTAAATATTCCAGCTGCCGCATTGAGTTTGAACGATGCCGATGCCTTGAGTGCGGTATTAAAAGGATTTCCCAATTCGAAGGTGACGTTGCAGTTGAGTTGCCATCACGAAGATTCGGTTTGGAGCAATAACGTGATTGGTGTGATTCGCGGACGTGAAAAGCCGGAAGAAATTGTAACGGTGGGCGGACATTTGGACAGCTGGGATGTTGGCGAAGGCGCGCATGACGACGGTGCAGGGTGCGCCCAAAGCATTGAGGCCGGACGCTTATTGATTCAGTTGGGATTGAGGCCCAAGCGAACCGTTCACGTGGTTTTATTTATGAATGAAGAGAACGGGGCTTGTGGAGGGGTGGAATATGCTCGAGCTGCTAAGCGCAATGGGGAGAAGCATTTCTTCGCCATTGAAAGCGATGCCGGAGGTTTTTCGCCCAGGTATTGGGGTGTTTCGGCCGAGGATCAAACTTGGTATGCTCTGATGAATCGTTGGAAAAAGTACTTCGCTTGGTACGGCATCGATCAGGTGTTGGGCAGTGGCGGTGGGGTAGACATTGGTCCGCTTCGCGACGCGTACAAAATTCCCACCGCCGGTTATTTACCCGATAGCCAACGTTACTTCGATGTTCACCATGCCGACTCCGATGTTTTTGAAGCCATTCATCCACGGGAGTTGCATTTGGGGGCGGGGCATTTGGCGCTGATGGTTTATTTGGTGGGGAATAACCAAAAGTAAACAAAAATTAAAATTGTTTATTAATTTAGGATCGCTAAAATAAGCATCCTATGAAAATATCAGGATTAAATATTCCAAAACCATGTTCTCAAGATTGGGAAGGAATGACGCCCGATGGTCAGGGCAGATTTTGCGGTTCTTGCAACAAAACGGTGGTGGATTTCACTAAGATGAATAACCACGAAATCGTGGAATATTTGAAAAATCAAGGTGGGAGAACGTGTGGTTATTTCTTGCCAAATCAGGTTTCGGTGGAGAGGCCGAAGCACCATCAATTTTTGGTGAATTTGTACCAAAATGCCCAGAATGGAATTAAAACGACTTTATTGCGAAACGTTTCTTTGGCCTTGATAGCTTTTTGCATGACGATGGTGGGATGCAATTCACCCAGAACAACTGGGGAAATTGAGATGCCATCGGATTCGATCAATTCAGAAAAAGCGCTAATTGACGTTGAAAATAACGATTCAAATAACGTTGAAGGCACATCGGAGAATGCTGAAAAGTCGGATTCTGCCGACGACACTAAAGAAGAAAAGCCAATGACCTATATCATTCCCGATACTTCAATGGACATGATTTTGGGTGAAGCGAAAGTGAAGTATGAAAGAATAAACTACTCGTTTCCAAATTCTACGGAACAAAAGAAGAAAGGATAGGATTTGGAATAGCCCTTCGACCGGCTCAGGGACCGCCCTTCGACCGGCTCAGGGACCGCCCTTCGACCGGCTCAGGGACCATGTTCCGAGGGCCAGTGCAGTGGTTGAGTATTCCTCCGAGGTTGTCGGAATCGTACCCATACCGATGGATGTACTGATCGGCCAGTGCTCTTTGGTACACCAC
>JAIYBD010000213.1 GCA_027488715.1 Bacteroidota bacterium
ACTTCATCAAACCATTCTTCGTAGTAACTATCATCGCTGGGGTGAAAGGCCATCACGTTTTCACCGATGAGAATGAAGTGGATGATCCCACGATGGATGAGCGGATCAATGACTTGGCGCTTTAACAGAGCGATATCGTTGTGCAAACAGTCGTTCCACTCGCCAATGAATTCTAAAATAGCGACTTGTTGGCGGTCGTCAACAAAAAGAATTTTGCAATACAGGGTTTCGGAACCAAACTCATCCCATTGAGGATGAATGACGTAATTGTAGACTTGATTAACGAATTCGAATTCGTTGTATTCCCTACCAAAAAATGGAGATTTTTCGTCCTCGGCAGCGTCGTAAATTCCACGCCAACGATCATAAGGTTCGATGCTGTGCATGGGGCAAAAGTAGTTTTTTTCGACGTATCTTTACCGGCTCATGCGAAGAATAATTTTTGCTTTTGTTTTGTTAATCTGCGGATCGGCCCAAGCCCAAATTCTCCCTTCATTTGGAGGATCTCGGTCGGGCACAACGGGCATGCAGTTTTTAAAATTGGGCGTCGATGCCCGTTCTTCGGGAATGAGTGGAAACGTGGTGGCTTCCACCAATGATGTTGCTTCCTTGTGGTGGAATCCGGCTGGAATTGCCCAGCTCGACTCTTCGCGATTGCACGTTTTAGCTGCCCATACCCAATATTTTGCCGATATTCCTGTGAACGCATTAGGAATCGTGAAGCAACGTAAGGGCACCTACTTCGGCCTTTCTCTGTTTTCCCTCAATACCGGTCAAATGCCGTTAACCACCGAATTCCAACCTTTTGGAACGGGGCAAACGTTTTCGGTGAACGATTTTGTGGCAGGTTTAACCTTCGCCAAATCATTAACCCGCCAATTCAATTTTGGAATGACCGCCAAATATGCCCGAGAAAACATTGCTGGATTGACCAATCAGAACTTTTTGGTTGATTTGGGTTTTCAGTACGACATCGGTTGGCAGAATACCCGTTTTGCGGTAACCATTTCCAATTTCGGGGTCAACAATCAGCCAACGGGAACGTGGACTTCCACTTCATTAAATGGACCGTTAACTCAAAAGGATTTTGAAGAGATGGGTGTTCCCGCCGTTTTCCGTTTTGGAATTGCTTGGGATGCCATTCGCACCGATCAACAGGTGCTCACCGCTACGGCCCAATTGAATCACCCAACCGATAACAAAGAAACGTTTGGACTGGGGGCCGAGTACCGCTTCAATCAAGTGCTTTATGCACGCACCGGTTACGAATTCGGCATGGATGAAGCGTTTGTTCCTTCTTTTGGAGCAGGGATATTGATTCCTCGTTCATTCGGAAAAATACGGTTTGATTATGGCTATCAAGCCAAGTTGCGTTTAGGGAATGTGCATCGCATCACCCTACAAATGAATATTTTATGAAAAAGTACTGGTGGATTTCTTGGATGTTTTTCGCGATGTTCCTCACCTCGTGCGATTTCCTTTTTGGCCGAAAAGACGATGATACCGTAAAAGATATCTTAACCCAAGGAGCCATTGATCCCAACTTGGTTCCCAATACGGTAGGTTATGTTCCTGTTCTTCCCACTTGGGGAGGCTTTGTTCAGCCGCACGACGTGTTTGTGGGCTACGACGAAATGGTGTACGTTGCCGATGATCGGGGCGTTCATATTTTGGATCAAAAAGGGACTTTGCACCGCAGCATTCCGTTTACGGGCGCCACCAAAGTGAGTCAAGATCGACGGATGAACACCTACGTATGCGCCCGAATTGCCTACAACAACAACGGCACAACCTACCAACTTCCAGCCGTTTTTGTGCTGCGAAACGGAAGCGGCACCAATCCCGAATTCATCGACACCCTCATTCATCCGTTTTGCGATAATTCGCGGAATAACACCAACTTCCGAGGTGTGCTTGACGAACAAGTTGAATTTGCAGGGGTTTCGTTTATGCACGACAACACCTTTTATTTGGCTCGTCGCGGACCCACCAATAGCTTAACGTCCTCGGCTCGCCCCGATAACTGCGTTTTGTCTTTCGATGCTTTCCGCAACAATTCCGGTTATGCTCAAGGGCTTTCTCCCGTGGGTACCAGTTTAAAAAGCTGCCTCTCTCCTACCGGCATTACCACCTTTGCCGCGCCACCTCAAGTGGCTTTTGGTATGAACCAAAGCACCGATTTCCTTTTGCTCCAAGGAGATCCTGCGGCTGAGTACAAAACCTTGTGGATCAAAAAATTTGAAGACCCCGATTTGGGGATCCAATACACCGAAAATCCGGCCATGTTGAATTTCGACACCAGCAAAACGAGTCGATTTTTGTACGATTCTTATCGATTTGGCAAACCCATGGATGTTTGCTTTGCTCCCGATGAAACCCAGTATTTGTTTGTGGTTGATGCCGCGAAAGATTCGGTATTTCAATTTACCTCCCGCGGCTATGAAGGGGTGAACGCTCCTCCAACATTTACCGACAAAAAGCAGATCATCGCCAGTTTTGGAGGAACAGGAAGCGGCCCAGCCCAATTTAGAAATCCGGAAGGCGTTGCTTATTTCAAGCGAGTGTTGTATGTAGCAGATACTGGCAATGGCCGCATCGTTCGTTTCAAACTTTCAACCGATTTGGAGCGATGATTCCGAAGTTTTTCAAAGGCATTACCCATTTGAGCGACGCCCGATTTGCGGCTGCGCAAGGGTTCGATTACATGGGATTGAATTTGGATTCCCAAAGCGGTGGTATTTCTTTGGCCGATGCCCAAGAAATATTGGGATGGTGTTCGGGGCCGTTATTGGTGGGCGATTTTGGCCATTCACCGAAGGCTGCGGTGGAAGATGGTATTCAAATGTTGCAATTGGATGCGGCGATCGGTACGAATATCCCTGCTGAATTCCCCGTTTTCACCGAAAGTGAAGGACATTGGATTTCTCCTGAGGGTTTAACCTTCATGGTTTTTTCCGGAAAAGCCGATGAGCTTTCCACCTGGATCGTCGAAAATCAGCCCGAAGGAATCATTTTAGAAAGCTTGCAAGAAGAAAAAGTAGGACTTCGGGATTTCAACGATTTGATTGAAATATTGGAAGTGTTGGAAGGTTAACGAATGTAGATTTTCTGGGAGAATGTTTTTCCTTCCCATTGAATTTGAAACACATACATTCCCGCACTAAGATCTTGTACATCCCAAACATGTTCACGAAATCCAGGATCAACCGTTTTAATTACCCTTTTTCGAACGGGTTTACCGTCTAAACTCGTTAAACTTAATTTTACCGATCCTCCAGCTTTCATTTCCCATCTTACCCATAGCTGTTGATGGTTGGAATCCCAAAGTACATAAGGCTGAGTGGTACCCACCTCATTCGAAGCAAGGCGATTATTTTTCAACCAAACTTCCATAACCAATGGATTGGCCGAAGTTAATGAAGTGGAATTGGAAGAAAATGCATTTGGAATAGAAGAGGAAATACCGCCTACCATGTATCCCAAAAAAATAGAGTCGGGAATACTTGTACTTGGTAAGGTTAAAATTTCATCGGATTGGAAGGAAGGATTTTGATGATCGATAATCAATTCAGCCCCAGCTCCCAAGTATCCGGGCATGACGCCCATCGGATATTCGAACCATTGCCCCTGAGAAGAACGGGTTAATCGACTAATGGTACGAACAAACGGAACGGATTGATCCGAAACCAACTGACCATTTTGGTATTGGTATTGACTAATTCCTCCAAAAAACAAATAATGCATGGCTTGGTTAGAAGGATCATAGATGGAAGCCTTGGCACTGTGATAATTACTCAATCGTTGAGAAAAGCCAGTATCGGCAACAATTCCATTTGAATTCAAGTCAACAGGATATAAAAAGGGAAGATCTACCTGAGGTTGAAAAACACCTGAACTAATGACGTATTTCCGTTCACCTTGGGAAGATTTGTAAGGCATAAGATTATAATCTCTACGGTGTAAGTGATCGGCAGAACGAATGGGAGAATACCACTGCACTTGCAATAAATTTCCACTTTTTTGAAAAGTGAATCGCCGAACCGATTCAGTGTAATTTTGGGTATAGGTGGAATGACCCATGGGGTTATAACGTCCATCGAAACGATGACCACCTACCAAACATAGGGTATCACCAAAAATAGCCATTTGACCGCCAGTTACCGCGAATCCGGTATCTTGCACGGATAAAACATCCATGTGCCACGATTGATTGCGCACAATTTTAGGAACCACCAAATCGAGTGGCAAAACCGTTAATCGAGGATGGGTAATATGATCTTGAAGCCGATTAGAAAAACTGTAGCCTCCGGTAATGATCAAATCATTTCCCTGTTGCAAAAAATTAAAATTGGTCGATTGAAGTTGCTCAAAAATGCCCGTATCCAAACCCACTAAACTTGAACTCCAAACTTGTTTTGTTTGAAAATCAACTACATAAACCCGTTGATTATTCCCTGTAGATGGAAAAGCATTGAAAGGCTGACGTGCGTGAATTCCATCCAATCTTCCACCAATAAATACCGATTTTCCTTGGAAATAACCTACAGCATACGAATGAATCCCTGGAAACCCTGGAATAGAAACAGGCTTAAGCTCAACATTAAAGGGAAAATTCTGTGAGAAAGACCACAATGGAAGTAAAAGAATCAAAAGAATAAGTCTCATGTCGTTTTTCTTTTGAAAGCCTTTACCCATCAAAAAGGTTCCAAAAAGGAAATCACTTTTTCAACTTCCACACCTTCTCTACCTCGTCAACGTTCACCTTCAACACATAAATTCCAGGAAGCAAATCTGCTTTGGAAATATTCATGGATGTTGAAAAACCCATCTTTTGGATCATCATCCGACCTTGAATATCGTAAAGAGAAACAGAGACTTTACCAGAAGGCAAATCGATGATTTCCCAAGCATCTTCAAGGTTAAGAAGTTGCGTTTGATAAAAATTTGCTTGAGTGCTTAAACTCGAAAACAACTGAATCACCAATCGATCCCCCGCAGCTTTATTCGTAGGAATCACAATGGAATCGGTTCCGCCGCTCCAGAAAAAGGCAAGGCTACTATAACTGTTTGGAGGAATAACAGTGGTTCCCGGACTCATCCATAAAAACCCATTAGCGGGCGAATACGACCCAGATCCACCTAAAATCAAGGTGTCGGTGCCGGTGTTGTAAATGGAAATACGGTGTTCATCGCTTGGTGTTGAACTGAAGGTTCGTTGGGCACTTACCCAATAACTTTTGTTGCGAGGAAGGTCGGAATTGGTGGATAACATGCCCATCCGATTCAACAATTGCGGATAATCCACCAACGGATTTCGATTCCCCTGCGCACGTCCAATATCGGTATTGCGTCGAATATCTACAGCCGTAGGCAAATATTGATTTGCCCACGATTTCAACGTGGGTTCCTGAGACGATAAGTAACTAATTTGAACCGTAGAATTACCCCCGTACATGATCCCAAAATACAACATGGCCCGAGCAACAGCACCTTTGTGCACATCCCTCGGCTCAAAAACTCCACCACCAAGTTTGCTTCCTCCTTGACTCCACGTTGGCGCACCCAATACCACTCCGAAAGGAGTATTGGCCCGCTGGTTGTTGGCGTTGTTATCGGTAGGAAAAAGATGGTGCATATCGGAAAGCATGGGCGATGCCGAGCTGAAAAAACTTTGAGG
>JAIYBD010000233.1 GCA_027488715.1 Bacteroidota bacterium
AGGCATAATTTGAATCCTTTTGCCAAATTGAACATGAAATTCTTTCAATTGAGGGATTCCATCCTCTGCTTTATTGAATCCGCCAGAACTCAAAACTCGCTTGAAACCTAAGTTTACCAAATGTTCAAGTGCATCCATTGGCTTTTTGGTCATGTCAATGGCGCGGTGGAATGCCCAAGACAATTGTTCAGCTTCTTTCATCAAATCTTTAATAAAAGCAATGTCCAATTCTCCATTGCTCAACAAAGCGCCGGTTACAATTCCTTGAATGGGTAAACTTTTTAGGTAGAAAACATCCCGAAGCATGCTCTCTTTTTCTTCGGAAGAGTAAAGAAAATCTCCTCCTCTAGGACGAAGAATAGGCCAAATTTCGATTTTTGGGATTTTCGTGCAAATTTCTACGGTTCCGATGGAAGGCGTAGTTCCACCTTCCCCCAAATTATCGCACAATTCTACTCGATTTGCTCCTCCCAATGCGGCTTGTTGGGTACTTCGAATTCCGTTGGAGCAAATTTCTAACTCAATCATTAGTCGATGAGGTATTTACCGGGAATAAGTTCAGTTTTTTGGGCCGTTTTAACCGCATAAGAAAATCCTTTGTGTACGCAATAGGCGCCGTATTCTCCTTCTTTACTCACGGCAATAAATCCAACTTGAATGTCTTTTATTCGATGTTTTTGTCGTTTGTAAACCCGGTCGACGGCTTCTTTGCAGGCAGCTTCAGGTGATTTTCCATGGCGCATTAATTCTACTACCAAATGACTTCCAGCAATGCGGATAACTTCTTCTCCGTGGCCGGTTGCTGTAGCGCCCCCCACTTCTTCGTCAACAAATAAACCGGCTCCAATGATGGGCGAGTCTCCAATTCGGCCTCTCATTTTGAAGGCCATGCCGCTCGTGGTACAAGCTCCTGCCAATTTTCCAGCTTGGTCAATGGCCAACATGCCAATGGTATCGTGGTTTTCAATGTTGATGATGGGTTTGTACTCGCTTTTTTTCAACCAATCTTTCCATGCTTTTTCGGATTCTGGAGTAAGAAGGTTTTCTTTTTTGAATCCTTGTTGAAGAGCAAATTGGAGTGCACCTTCTCCGGTAAGAATAACGTGAGGGGTTTTCTCCATCACGGCCCGAGCTACAGAAACCGGGTGAACAATATTTTCCAAAGCGAGTACGGCACCGCAAGCGCCATCGCCCCGCATGACACATGCATCCAAGGTAACTCTGCCTTCCCGATCGGGGAATCCGCCCAAGCCCACCGTCATTTCTTTCGGATCGGCTTCTGGGATCCATACGCCTTGTTCTACTGCGGTGAGTGCATCTCCTCCGGAAGATAGAACTTTCCACGCTCCTTCATTAGCACCAAGACCCATGTTCCAGGTGGAAATCACGATAGGAACAGAATGATTGGATTTGGAGGTCTTTTTTTTGTTTTCCCCTAAAAGAGATATTGAATTGGAAACAATTCCGGCTCCAGCGATTCCGGCTAGTTTGATAAAGGATTTGCGGTTCATGCGGTAAATTCAGTTGTTGTTGCTATTCCTTGAATGGCTGGTCGCAATTTACGAACAGTTACCAAAACATGTTGGGGGAGAAGACGGAATTGAGAAAAATAGGAGTTTTTGATGGAAAAAGCCACTTCCTCAATGGTTTTTTTTGGAACAGCCATGTGGCTTTTTGCAATCGCAGAAATGCTTTCGTAATTGATGCTAGAGGATAATTCGTCGTTAATGCTATTGGAAATAGGTAAAGAAAATTCAACATCTACCTCAAACCAACCTCCGCATTTCTGCTCTTCCGGGTAGAAACCATGAAAGGCAAAAAATCGAAGTCCTTTAACCTTCAAGATCGATTCTGTTTTTTTCATGTTCAAAGTTCTTGATTTTTAAGAACCAAAAAGCCAAATGTGCGTTTTATTTTTGCAAAAACTTTTCATTATGAGAACCGATAATTTCGAAGCACCTGATTATTACTTGTTGGACGAACTGTTAACCGATGAACATAAGTTGATTCGCGATTCTGTTCGGGCTTGGGTAAAAAAAGAACTTTCTCCCATCATCGAAGACTACGCCCAACGCGCGGAGTTTCCTCGCCACATCATTAAAGGATTAGGAGAAATTGGTGCATTTGGACCTGCTCTACCTGCCGAATACGGTTGCGGTGGAATGGATCAAATTACTTACGGATTGATCATGCAAGAGTTGGAAAGATGCGACTCCGGTATTCGTTCAACCGCTTCAGTTCAAGGTTCTTTGGTGATGTATCCCATTTACAAATACGGTTCTGAAGAGCAACGCAAAAAGTACCTTCCTAAACTTGCCTCCGGCGAATGGATGGGCTGTTTCGGATTGACCGAACCCGATCACGGTTCAAATCCTGGTGGCATGACCACCAACTTCAAAGACATGGGAGATCATTACTTGCTTAATGGTGCTAAAATGTGGATTTCGAACGCTCCTTTCGCAGATATCGCCGTAGTTTGGGCGAAGAATGAAGAAGGTCGCATCAAAGGAATTATTGTTGAACGTGGAATGGAAGGATTTTCAACACCAGAAACCCACAACAAATGGTCGCTTCGCGCCTCCGCTACAGGAGAATTGGTGTTTGATAACGTGAAGGTTCCAAAAGAAAATCTTCTTCCCAACATTGAAGGATTGAAAGGTCCTTTGGGTTGCTTGGATTCTGCGCGTTACGGAATCGCTTGGGGCGTTGTTGGGGCTGCTATGGATTGCTACGACAGTGCTTTGAAATACTCTTTGCAGCGCGAGCAGTTTGGTAAGCCCATCGCTTCTTTCCAATTGCAACAAAAGAAATTGGCCGAAATGGTGACCGAAATTACCAAAATGCAGTTGATGGTTTGGCGTCTTGGTACCTTGAAAAACGATGATCGCGCATCAACGGCACAAATTTCCATGGCAAAGCGCAATAACGTGGATAAAGCCATGTGGATCGCTCGCGAAGCTCGCCAAATTCACGGCGGAATGGGAATTACCGGTGAATACCCTATTATGCGTCACATGATGAACCTGGAATCGGTGGTTACATACGAAGGAACCCATGACATTCACTTGTTGATTACCGGAATGGACATTACAGGAATTTCAGCTTTCAGATAATGAAGTTATTTCTATCAAAAAGAGCGAAGGAGTTATTCTTCGCTCTTTTCATTTCATCGATTTCTTTTGCTCAAACTCCCATTTTTGAGATTTCTGGAAATGGATTACAAAAGCCTTCCTATTTAACAGGAACCTTGCATTTAGGATGTGAGAAGGCACAATTGGTTCCTGTTTCGTTCATGGAATATTTGAAAAATTCGGAAGCTTTGGTTTTGGAAATGAATTTGAAAAAGGTTTCCGAACAAATTAAAATCACCACCAAAGCCATGGTTCCCAAAGAACGTTCTTTGGATCGGTTGATGGGAGAGCGCTATCCGGAGTTTAAATCGAAAGTACAAGAGCAATATCAATTGGATGTTACGGCATTAGAACGCTTTCATCCCATGATGACGACCTCGCTTTTGGCGGCAAAGCTTCTTCCTTGTTCCAAACCCAAAGGCTCGGAAACCATTTTCATGGACGCTGCAGATTCTCTCAAAATCCCTCTCTTTGGTTTGGAAACGGCCTCTGAGCAAGCCAATGTACTTTTTTCCATTCCCGATTCTGAAGCAGTACGATCGTTATGGGACATGGGAACCAATCGCCCCAAAGCCCAACAAGAATGGGATGAATTACAACACGTTTTTCATCAGGGAAACATTGATTCAATAGCGAAGTTCATCGAAGAATCGGATGAGATGAAAATGGACTTGGAGAAAATGCTGTTTCAACGTAACCGCAATTGGATGAAAACGCTTCCGGCCCTGATGAAAAAGAAGTCGGTTTTCATCGCAGTTGGGGCCGGTCATCTCGGTGGTTCTCATGGTTTGGTGGCTTTGCTTCGAGAAGCGGGTTACACCGTGGTGGAAAAACAGTGAAGGTGATAAACCAAAATCTTTCTTATCTTGGGGCTTTAAACCATTGAAAAACTTATGACCGAAACACCAAAAGGACATCCCAAAGGGCTGTATTTGCTTTTTGTGACCGAAATGTGGGAGCGTTTCAGCTACTACGGAATGCGCGCACTTTTTGTGCTATTTATGACCAAAGCCTTGTTTTTCGACAAAGCGTTAGGCTCTGAAATTTATGGATCTTACACCGGATTGGTTTATTTAACTCCGCTTATTGGTGGTTACATGGCCGATCGTTATTGGGGTAATCGCAAATCGATTGTTATTGGTGGTATCATGATGGCCATTGGTCAGTTTTTCATGTTCCTTTCCGGTACTTTTTATCAAGATGCAGGATTTGCTTCCATCATGATGTTTATCGGTTTGGGGATGTTGATTTTTGGAAATGGGTTTTTTAAGCCGAATATTTCGACCATGGTGGGTCAATTATACCCAGAGGGTGATCGTCGAATTGATTCTGCATTCACCATTTTTTATATGGGAATCAACTTGGGTGCGTTCATAGCTCCTTTGATTTGCGGTTATTTTGGCGATACTGGTAATCCTGCCGATTTTCGTTGGGGCTTCTTAGCAGCTTGCGTTGGAATGATTCTTTCCTTAATCATCTTCATTACTCAAAAGAATAAATATTTAGTTTCTCCTACTGGTGAACAAATTGGTGAAAAACCTAACGCCAAAAGAGAAGTACAAGCAAATGGAGAAAAAGCTCCATTGGATACCAAATCTTTGGGGATTTGGGGTAGTGTATTCTTCGCTTTATTGTTTATTTTCTGGAAGGTAGAGTATTTTTCCATGGACTTTATTGGAAGTTTTATTTTCGCTTTGACGATCGCTGCGCCCGGATTTATCATTTCTGATAAGTCGTTGACCAAGCCAGAGCGCACCAGAATCTGGGTTATTTACATTGTTGCATTCTTTGTGATTTTCTTTTGGTCGGCTTTTGAACAAGCCGGTGCTTCGTTAACGTATTTTGCTGAGGAACAAACCGATCGTAACCTTTTTGGAAGTGTTATTCCAGCATCGTTTTTTCAAGCTATCAACGCTGTAGCCATTGTTATTTTTGCCCCTGTTTTTGTTTGGTTGTGGGGATTCCTTGGAAAGAGAAATATGGAACCTGCTTCTCCATTCAAACAATCCATTGGACTTTTCCTTTTGGCCTTAGGTTATTTGGTCATTGCATTCGGCGTAAAAGGATTGGATCCTTCTGCTAAAGTATCCATGATTTGGTTGGTGAGTTTATACACCATTCATACCTTCGGCGAACTTTGTTTATCTCCGATTGGACTTTCCATGGTGAATCGTTTGGCACCCGTCCGCCTTGCTTCCTTGTTGATGGGAGTGTGGTTCCTTTCCACCGCTGCAGCGAATAAGTTTGCCGGTACGTTGTCTGCATATTATCCAGAAGAAGTGAAAATGGATCGCACCTTTATTCCAAATACATCTACTTCAGTATTAGATTCTTTGGCAACAACGATGTTAGATACCACAGTTTGGTCGGCAGATCCCAATGCAAAAACTGCATTGCCAGTCATGACTGTTTCTTCTTCCAATTCCACTGGAAGTGACAAAGCAGATTCTGTTACGGCAATTACTAGAAATGGTTCAACCGCCGAAGTGTTGAACTTCCACTTGAAAGTCATTAAAACCAACAATTCCAAAATTGATCGAGCTGCCATTGTGGATGGTTCTGGTTTATTGATGACTCATGCAATTGAAGAAAATAAAGGTCAGAAATTTGAAAAAATTCAGTTTTGGAATTTGAAACCCGAAAAGCCAAGCTTTGCAGGTATGCAGATCAATAACTTGTACGATTTCTTCATGCTCTTTGTATTCATGGCTGGTGCCGCTTCGGTTGTCCTTTTCTTCTTAAGTAAGAAATTGGTGACCATGATGAAAGCCCAAGATTGAAATCATGAATGAATCAAAAAGCCCCCCGAAGGAATTCGGGGGGCTTTTTTTATGGCCAATTTAATTAGACTTTTTGGCGATTTAATTTGATTCTGGCTTGTTTTTCCAAAATCCAGGCAATGCAGGCTTGGGTATTTGTAAATCGAGGATTTTTTATTTTTGATTGATGGCGAATACTCAACCTTCCGCTTTGATGACCAACCGAAAGGGAAATGACTAATGTTTCTGCATCTTTAAATGCGATCCAGGGGAGCCATTTCCATTTGGAGCGATGCAATACCATACGTTCCATCAACTCAAATCCAAAATTTTCGGATGCTTGTTTGAAAGTATGGGATTGATGAACGGTAAATCCTTCTTTTCTGACCAATTCGGAAAGGTATTCTAACAAGAAGTCTCCTTGTCCAAAAACATCGTTGAAATGGAAAATAAATTGGATCTCGTCGTTTTTGGCAAGGTGGAGAACCCCATCAGAATCTCCATCCAGTAATCGAATGTAGCGCTCTTCAATTTTGAAAAACAAGCCTCGAAACAAGCCGGCTTGTTTCCAACTTTGATAGGATTGCTTGAAAAAACGTGATCGGTGAATTCGGTTCGGCATCTTCATCAAAATTACAAACAACAACTTCCCAAATTGGTTGTATTTTCGTAAAATTTATGAACAGAACAATATCATTTTTAGGTGCTGCAAAACAAGTTACGGGTTCCTTATTTCTCATTGAAAACGACGGGGTAAAAATTTTGGTGGATTGTGGAATGGACATGGAAAAGCGGAAGAAAGAAAACGTAGTTCCTGTAGAGTTTCCTTTTGATCCTTCTGAAATTCACGCCGTTGTACTTACGCATGCTCATATCGATCACTCTGGAAACTTACCCCTGCTTAAACGTTGGGGATTTGAAGGAAAGATTTATTCTACCGTTCCTACGTATTACCTAACGCATTTGCTTTTAATGGATTGTGCTGGAATTAATCGGAAGAAAATCGCTTTTCTAACGGGGAAGAAAAATAGCCGAAGAGGTCCAGGATTAAATCGTCAAGCCTACGATTCCTTGTATTTGGAGCCTCAAGTTGTGCAAACGATGAAGCAATTTGCTACCCTGAATTTCAATGTTCGCCAAAAAATAGCATCCAATATTTCCATCAAGTTTATTCCTGCCGGACACCTTCTTGGGGCCGCTCACGTGGTGATGTACCTCAAAAGAGAAGATGGAACCGAAGTGAAAATCGGACTTTCTGGTGATATTGGACGCGATTATTATCCGCTTTTGGTGGATCCGGAACCCATGGAGCCTGTGGATTATTTGGTAACCGAGTCAACGTACGGAGGCCGCCTACACGAGCCGGGAAGGGATTACACGGGTTACCTTTCGAAAATCATCAAGGAAACTTGTGTGGAGAAAGGCGGCCGATTGATCATTCCTGCTTTTTCGGTGGGAAGAACCCAAGCCTTGCTTTTTGAAATAAAGAAAATGGTGAATTTGGGACTTATTCCCGAAATTAAGGTATTTGTAGATAGCCCTCTCTCGTTGGAATCGACCAAAGCTTACCAACAAATGCACAATTACCTGAATAAGGAAGCCCGCGAAATGCAGAAAAACGACGGTGAAATTTTCATCTTCGATCAACTATTCTACATCGAAAACGAAAAACAAAGTAAAATTTTGTCGCAGTTTGATGAGCCGGCCATCATTATTTCAGCATCCGGTATGTTAGACGGTGGAAGAATTCAAACCCACATTCGGAAAAACATCGAAAACCCCAATGCGACCATTTTAATGGTGGGCTTTGCCTCGCCAGGTACGTTGGGAGCTAAGTTGCGCGAACAGCCGAATGAGCTTCATTTTGATAAGAAAACCTATCAAGTTCGCGCACGTATTATGTCAACCAGTTTGTTCTCCGGCCACGGTGATCAAGACGATTTGGTGAGATTTGTAAAACACCAAAATCCAAAAGAATTAAAGCAAGTTTTCCTTGTTCACGGAGAAGAACCATCCATGGAACTTTTATGTGCGTCTTTAAAAGAATCAGGATTTTCATCCATTGAAATTCCTTCTAAAAATGATGTTTATGAACTGCATTAAAACCATTTTCTTAACCGTATTTTTTTCTTTTTCACTTTCTACCGCATTTTCCCAAGATTTTGAAGAAGGTCGTGGGCGGACTTCCACAACAAAAAAAAATACCAATTCCGACAGTCTTCGAAAGAAGTCATTTGAAGTAAAGGAAGTAGATCACACTCTTTCGGGAGGTTTGGTTTTGTGGACAGAACCGACCCAGTTTAGCAATAGTTTGCTCATTACCACGTTGGAATATTGTCCACGTTTTATCTTGGCAACAGGTAAAATTCAGTCATCCCTTTCCATTGCGGTTCCATTCAACATAGGAATTGGTAGCAACAACGCTGGAGATTTTACAGTTTTGGGTCATGTACCTGTTTTATTAGAGGGAAGTTTAGGTCATTTTTCTCATCGAGATGCGCAGGCATTGGTTGGTATTTTTGCTGGAATTGGAGTTTCTGGCACTTTTTCAAATTTAGATGCGCCGTTTAATGGTAGTTTTGGACCGTCTTTATCTGCCGGTTTGCGGATGGGGAACATGAACTTTCGTTCGTACACGTTTCGACTTGGTTTTACTCCTTCTTTAGATGCCTTAGGAAATGGAGTCATTTATTTTTCCTCTGGATTGAATTTCTAATGTCGTTATCTATTTTTTCTGATGATTATTTCATGCGTGAAGCGCTGAAGGAAGCTCAATACGCTTACGAAAAAGATGAGGTTCCTGTTGGTGCTGTGGTCGTTGCCAATCAAAGAATCATTGCTCGAGCGCACAATTTAACTGAATTATTGAACGATGTTACCGCCCATGCAGAGATGCAGGCCATTACGGCCTCAGCGAATTATTTGGGCGGTAAATATTTAGATGAATGTACCTTGTATGTTACGTTAGAGCCATGTGTGATGTGTGCCGGAGCACTGAATTGGGCTCAAATAAAAAAGGTGGTTTATGGCGCAAGCGACGAAAAACGGGGCGGGTTGAAAAATAAAACCTCACTTTTACACCCTAAAACTGAAGTGGTGGGTGGTGTATTAAATGATGAGTGTTCCCAAATTTTAAAAGCCTTCTTCCTTAAAAAACGACTGAATTAATGAATAATTTTTGGCAAAGAACCATCTCTGGGATTTTTATTGTTGTAATCATTGTTGCAGCTTGTTGGGGTGGGTATTATTCGGGCCTAGCTTTATTGTCGGTTATTGGAGTACTGGGTTTGGATGAACTCTTGAAAATGGGAGAACCTGAGGATAGAAGGGATAAATTGAGGTGGATTGGTGCATTTCATTCCCTTATTTTTTTGATAGGATTGTGGTGGAAATTTGAAACAAATTGGCTTCCTCTTTTGACCATCCAGCTGCTGATTTCTACCATTGGATGTGTTCTTACCTTTCAGGAGAATAGTTTCAAGGAGCTTTCAAAATTGTTTTTTGGATGGTTGTGGATTTGGTTACCCCTGTTTTTGGCCAAAGATCTATTGGAAGATTTTTTACTTCGGTTCCCCATGATTTTGCTGTTGGTTTTTGTTGGCTTGTGGACTTCTGATACGGGAGCATACTTGGTAGGAAAATCGATGGGAAAGCATAAAATGATTCCCCATGTTTCGCCCAATAAAACCTGGGAAGGAACCCTGGGTGGTGCGCTATTGGCATCGATGTTGGTGGGATTGTTTGCGCACTTTTTTGTGCACATGGATTGGATTCAAGGTGCTGCTTTAGGAGCTCTCATCGCTTTTTTTGGTACGTTTGGAGATTTGATTCAAAGTGTAGTAAAAAGATCGTTTGGGGTTAAGGATAGCGGTCATATCATTCCGGGCCACGGCGGGATACTCGACCGTTTTGATAGCTTTTTGTTAGCGATTCCCGCCGTATGGTTGGCATTATCCCTCTTTTGATTGTATTTTCGAACCATGATTCACAAAGAAGGGATAGCGAGCATTGTCCTTGCACTCATAGTTACCGGTTTTATTTCTTTCTCGGCCTATAAATGGATTGAGATTTCTTGGCTGAAAATTCTACTTTGGATTTTTTCCTTAGTTCTCCTTGGGATTGTTTTACAATTTTTCAGGAATCCATCCAGAACTACCATCCAAAACCCTAACCATGTTATTGCCCCAGCCGATGGAAAGGTCGTGATCATCGAAGAAGTGGAAGAACCTGAATTTTTTCAAGGCAAACGCCTACTTGTTAGCATCTTTATGTCGCCATTCAATGTTCACGTGAATCGATATCCCATTTCCGGGGAGGTAATCTTTCAAAAATATCATCCAGGTAAGTATTTGGTCGCATGGCATCCTAAAAGTTCTACCGAGAATGAAAGAACTACGGTGGTTGTTCAAGATGAGCAAAATCATCAAGTGATGTTCCGTCAAATTGCAGGAGC
>JAIYBD010000051.1 GCA_027488715.1 Bacteroidota bacterium
CCAATCGGGATCGGCGAAAGCCCATTTTCCTGTAAGTGGATTTCTTTTCAACTCGTTATCGGGAAGGGTAAGTCCCAATTCCCAAATTTTAGGAACGTACATACTGATGAATTGCTGACGCATATCGTCGTTAGAGGCCATTTTCACTTTCCAACGCATCAATTTTTCGGTATGAACGGACATGGTGTCGCTCGGGCCGAAAAAGTGCATCAACGGTTGCCACCAACGGTTCAATGCTTCTTGAAGCATGGTTCGCTGCATTTCTGTACCGGTTGCCAAGAAAACCACATTATCGTGTCCTTGCTTCAAGTGAAACGACTCTTCGTAGCAGATTCGCTCGAGGGCACGCACGTAAGGGCCGTAAGATCCTTTCGAATTGGCCACTTGGTTCACGATCGCAGCTCCGTCGACCAACCAGCCAATCACAGCTACGTCGGCCCAAGTGAACGCGGGATAGTTGAACACATTGGAATATTTGGATTTTCCATTGATCAAGTCGTTGATCATGTCTTCTCTGCTTTTACCGAGCGTTTCTGCCGCTGAATAAAGCAATTGAGCGTGACCTATTTCGTCTTGCACTTTGGCCATCAAGGCCAATTTGCGACGAAAACCGGGAGCACGGGTAATCCAAGTTCCTTCAGGAAGGGCGCCAATCACTTCCGAGTGGGCATGTTGTTCGATCATGCGCACCAATTGCTTGCGGTAATCGGCTGGCATCCAATCCTTGGGTTCAATTTTGTCGCCAGCTGCGATGCGAGCTTCGAATTCAGCCAAAGCGATCGGATCGTCTTGGTTGGCTTGAAGGGTTTCTTCCCCTCCGATGTATCCACCTCCGTACATAGGTTTATTTTTTAGTTAATCCGTTTAACAATAAGTTAGACAGGTTTTGAGCCACCTGCTCGGGCGATAATTTTCCTTCGGGTTTGTACCAGTCGTAAATCCAATTCAGACCGGAAAGCAAGGAAAGAACGGCAATTTTTTCATCTTCAAACTGAAATTTTCCTTCTTCTTTTCCTTGTTGAATGATGCGAATCAGGTAGTTTTCGTAGGCCTTTCGCAAAGCGATGAACTCGGCCAAAGGCTCGGGCGACAAATGACGCCATTCGTGCAAGAAAACGGCAGAGGCATCGAGGTTATTGGTGATGACCCGCACATGGGCTTCGATGGCTTTTTGCAGCAAGAGAGGTGCGGGCATCGTTTGGAGTTCCATTTCTTTCTTGGCATCCATAAAAGCATCAGCTAACCGGAAACAAATGGATGAAAGTAAGGCTTCCTTGTTTTTGATGTGCGAATAAATCGATGCGGCTTCCATTCCAACGGCTTGAGCCAAATCGCGCATGGAAGTAGCGGCATAGCCCTTTTTTCGGAATAATTCCGTGGCGATGCCCTCAATTTGCACTTTTCTGGAAACGACTTCTGACATGTACTACCTAACGTTCGTTAGGCAAAGGAAAGAAGGAATTTTGAAACATCCAAGAGATGGGCAAATTTTCATCAAAAAAAAAGCAGAACAACATCTGTTCTGCTTTTTTTCGAGTAAAACGCTAATTTAATCTTCTTTTCTGGAAAGACTGTAAATAACCAAACCAAATCCAATTTTGTTGATGGCATCAGCAATATTGTAAACGATGTCCATGGAATGCGATGCCGCAGCCGGATCATCCACCAAAGCAATACCAAACAAACCACCTGGAGTTCCTAACATATAACCCAAGGGATAAATGGCCCAACCTACCAAAACAAACCAGGCTAAAACGCGGGTTGCCTTTTGAACTTGAGGACCGGCAGATTTTGCCAATTGTGCTACTTCTCCGAACCAAATCAAGTAAACAATGTAGAAATAGGCGATACCCGATAAGGTTCCCCACATCACACTGCTTTCGCGATCGATGGTTTCACCGAAGTAACCGGTAACAAGCATCACTAGCGAAGCTGCGATAAGTTTCCATAGCAACGACATTTTCGCGCCTGCCTTTTTGGTAATCAAATAGAATTCAACGCACATCAAGGGCACGGTGAGAATCCAATCCACGTAACGGAAAAAGGTTGGTGACTCTCCTGTTTCAAGGTTGTAACCTCGCATGTAGTAGTAATGAACTGCTGCGATAAAGGTAATTAACCCCGAAACCAATACCGATGTTCTCCATTTTTGAGTGGTGTTGTTCAACTCAAAAAAGAAGAAAACCGAGGCGGCCATCATGGCCATCGTTCCGATGAAGAACGTGAAAGCAACGTAATTGTCACTGGCAATTTTTAGGTGCTCCATAAAAAAAATTGTTTTGTTGTCTTACTCTTAGGATTTTCAGTTTCTCCGCGTTTTTTTAGGTGTTCTCTGCCTACACCACAAAATGGTTTTAAAATATTTAACAAAAAAATCCCAGACTTGTTTTTGAAGCAAGCAATAAACTGATTAAAAATGAATGAATTACGCCCTTACAGCCTTGAATCGGCTAAAATATTTTTTGCAACCTCAGAGTAACTTAATCCGTTTCCAAGAATTTTCCCAGCGCATTTTCCCAATCGTTTGTCAAATCCGCCCTCGTAAAATCGATCGTAATAGTCCAAGAAAAGATGAATGGCCGAAGGTAGATCTCCGGCAACGATGAATTCCCCGGCTTTCTTCGCGTGTTGAGGCCCCATCTTTCGGCTAACTCGCTGAAGCGAGCCCAGAAGATCTTCGGTGGCACTCCCTCCATAATCGGTCATGATTTGCTGAACGCGTTCCTCACGGGAACGCTCCACCACCCAATAATCGCCCTCTACCATGAGATCCCAAAGCGGATTGGGAACCACGCATTTCCCGATGGTGATGGATTCTCCCTCAACCCAAATGGGCTGATCCAAATCCATCCGCCCAACAACATCGAACAACTCATTTTGAAATTGCTCCGTGGTGGGTTGCTCTCCCATACCCAAGTGCCCGAAAGCACTTCCTCGGTGATGGGCCAATCCCTCCAAATCGATGAATTGAGCACCCAGCTTCTCCATTTCCTGAAGAATGAGGGTTTTGCCACTTCCCGTATTTCCTACCAACAACCGCAATTCACGAATTCGACCGAGCAAATCCATACCTGCTTGACGGAAGGCTTTGTAACCACCCTCCACCACCTGAACATCCAAACCGCCGGTTTGCAACAGCCACGCCATGGAGGCCGAACGTTTCCCGCCCCTCCAACACATCACGGTAAGCGGTTTTTCTTGGGCCCAATCGCGTGCACTTCGTAAAAAAGTCGACAATTTGGGGCCCACGAATTCCAAGCCCAACTCAATGGCCGCATGTTGACCTTCCTTTTTGTACAAGGTTCCCACTGCGGCCCTTTCTTCATCGGAAAACAGAGGAAGCGAAATGGAATGCGGAATGTGTCCGGCAGCGAATTCGCCTGGCGAACGCACATCGATGATCCAACGATTGCGGCGACCTAATACCTCAGAAGCATTTATGCGTTTAACCACAACTTCCTCCCTTCTTCCCTCAGCTCCAAAATGGTGGTTCGCACCAATTCCGACAATTCCTCTGGCGTAAGTCCTTGGTACGTTTCTTTGGTGATCGGATGTCCGAATACCAAGGCAACCCTTCCCGGCGTAATTTTTAATCCATCGGGTGGCAAAACTTGGTAGGCCCCAACGATCCCCATCGGAATAATATCCAAGTCGTTGTTGATGGCTAGGTGAAAGCTCCCCTTTTTGAAAGGAAGGACTTCTCCGTTTCGGGTTCGTGTTCCATCGGGGAAAAGGATGACCGCTTTTCCATTTTTAATTTTTTGTCCGGCTGCGTGGATGGACTCGAAGGCTTTTTCCTTGTTGCTGCGATCGATGAAAATCATATCGGTGGCCATCATGGCCCAACCGATGAAGGGAACTTTTCGCAACTCTTGTTTTCCAACGAAACTCAGCAAATGCGGAGCTCCGTAGGCAGCAATGGGAATATCGATCAGGGATTCGTGGTTACACAAATAAACTTGTCCGGTATTCATGGGAACCCGTTCCCGATAAAAAACTTTGAGTTTAGCGCCCAATACCCAAAGTACGGTCGGAGCCCACCAACGAGCACCGAAATAAATTCCCAAACGGTGATTGGGGTCGAGAATGCCACCAAGTACACCTAGCGAAGCGCCGATGATGGTGACCACCACGCCCAGGATCACCCGAACGGGAAGAAGAACGGTATTAAAAAAGGTGCGCATACCGTTCGGGATCTTTTTCAAAAATGGATAAAATGCGTTCGGCTCCTTGAACCGAGTAGTGTGCCCAACGGAAAAGCAAGTCGTACCGATCTTCATCGGACAACAAGAAAGGAATTTCGGAATCTTGCAATCGTTGGCGAAGGGTGTGGAGGGAGAGGGCTACGGAAACGGAAACGTTGAAACTTTCGGTAAATCCGTACATGGGAAGTTCGAGAAAATCATCGGCCAGGCGCACCACTTCGTTGGAAATCCCTTCGCGTTCGTTACCAAAAAACAGGGCAATGGGCTGTTCGAGTGGGAGGGTTTCTGGGGAATATCCGCCTTGGTGCGGGGAGGTAGCTACGATGCGGTAACCTTTTGATTTCAGGTGAGAAACGGCGGAGAGAACATTGTTTTCGGTTCCGGTATGGTACGTTACATCCACCCAATTTTCGGCACCTTTGGCAATGGCATGGGCCACTTTCGGTGTTTTTTGATAGTCCATTACGTGCAAATCCTGAATCCCATAACAATCGCAATTGCGAATGATCGCCGCCGAATTATGGTCATTTTGGATGTCTTCCAAAGCAATGGCCACATGGCGGGTTCGTGATCCTGCAACCCGTTCCAATTGAGCAATTCGGTGCTCGGTCATGCAGGATTTTAAAAATTTGTATCGTATTTCGTTATTAATTTCCACGTTGCAAAGAAAAGGAAGTAAAAGTTGGAAGTGTTCTCTTTATTTTTGTAGCAAAATTAAGTGGCATGAATCATAAGCGTACGAAGATTTCTTTAATTGTTGCCTTAGTTATGGGTGCTGGGTTAATGCGTCTCATTCCCAATACCAATGGATTTGTTCCTGTAACAGCAGCAACGCTATTTGCAGCGGCCTTCATTGGGCGAAAAGGTTGGGCAGTATTGCTTCCGATTTTTTCGGTTTGGTTCACTGATTTGGTATTGAATAATACCATTTATTCCTCTTTTTATGAAGGATTTACCTGGTTTACACCCGGCTTTGCCTTTCAATTTTCGGCCTATGCTCTGATTTCTTTGATCGGATTTCAGGTGGGTCAACAAGCTTCCACCGCTCGAATTGGATTATTTTCCATCATTTCCTCCCTCGTTTTCTTCTTCATCTCCAACTTTGGTGTTTGGATTGCTGGCGGGTTCTATTCTCCCGATTTTGCGGGATTGATGGAGTGTTATGCCATGGGCATCCCCTTCTTGGAGCGCAGCTTGGTGGCCGATGTGCTGTTTGCACAGGTAATATTTCATGGTTTCTCCATGGTTCAAAAGAAGTTCCCAGCTTTGGGATAAACCATCATGAAGAAGCGAACTGGAATTATTCCCTATCGTACCACCTTGTACGAAACCAGTTCTGGCCGAATTATTCCTCGGGAAGAATGGACCCGCTATTCGGGTACTCTTGATTTGCCTGAAATTTGCATTTTCGCCGCCTGCGGCTTCTTCCTTGGCGATGCCTCTTACTACAAAGAACTGAAAGCTATTCCTCCTGCCTCGGAATACGACGAAGAAAACGGCATCATTTCAAACATTCAAACCTATTTCCGTTGGACCTATCAACCAAGAGCCATTTCATTGCAACAGGCAACGGAAGAGTTCACTAAAATTTTCCATCAGGTTATACAAAAAGGCGTTGAAGGCAAGAACGTTATTCTTCCATTATCGGGCGGATTGGATAGCCGTTCCTTGGCGGCCGCATTAAAACATCATTCGCCCCTGTACTCCTACAGTTACGGATACAAAAACGGAATTGGCGAAACGAATTTTTCAAAGCAAATCGCCCAAGCAGAAAATTTTAAGTTCGACGGATTTGAAATTGGAGATAACTACCTATGGGGTAAAATCGATCAGCTTTCCGATATTCTTCAAAATTATTCAGAATTTACCCATCCTCGCCAAATGGCGGTTTACGATGCTTTAAAAGGAAAAGGAAATCTTTTCGTTCTTGGGCATTGGGGCGATGTTCTATTCGACGGAATGGGCATGAGAAATGATGCCACCTTTGATGAAATGGTTGACGCTTTGTACAAAAAGGTATTGAAAAAAGGCGGAAAGGAATTGGGCGAAGCCCTGTGGAACCAATGGAATTTGGATGGCTCTTTTTCCGATTATCTTCGAAATCGCTTGTCGTCCCTTTTAGCAGAAATTGAAATAGAAGATCCCAATGCACGGATTCGTGCGTTTAAATCCTTGCATTGGGCGTCGCGTTGGACCAATTCCAACATGCATATTTTTGAAACCATTTCGCCCATTTTTGTTCCTTATTTCGAGGATGAACTTTGTCGATTCATCACCACCGTTCCCGAAAAGTGGTTGAACGACCGACAAATCCAAATTGAATACTTGAAATCGCATGCCCCCGAATTGGCTCGGATTCATTGGCAAAAATATCCAGGGCGAAACTTGTTCAATTACCCCACTTTCCACGCTTGGTGGTTCAAACCGGTTCGGTTGGCGAAAAAAATAGCTAGAAAATTTAGTAACGGTGCGCTCATTCAACGAAATTGGGAACTCCAATTCTTGGGTGTTGAGAATGAAAAGCAATTGCACCAACGCATCTACAACCCTTCGTTTAACTCTTGGATTTCCAAGGAGGTTTCTCAAACCTTTTACGAAAAATTCATGCATCATGGTGTTGGTTATTCCCACACCGTCAGTATTTTGCTCACGCTTTCTTCGTTTTGGAAAAAGAAACATGAATAAAATCCTTCTTTTATCTTTTCTACTGCTGTCCTTAACCAACGTTTGGGGACAAGGTGGAAAGTGCGGTACCGAAGAATTATTGCGGGAATACCATCGACAAAACCCTCAAACAACAAAACCGTATTTTCGAGCCGCTTTTCGTGTACTTCCCGATTCCGTTATTATCATTCCCACGGTGGTGCATATCATGCACGGGGTGGCTGATTCGGTCGTTGGACGAAGATCCAATCTGTCGAAAAAACAAATTGAATCGCAAATAGCTGCTCTAAATCGCGATTTTAACCGAGAAAATTGGGATTCGGTAGCGACCGATCCCATGTTTAAACCTTTAGGAGGAAAAGCAAAAATTTTATTTCAACTGGCCGAAAAGGATCCTCAAGGAAACCCAACCGACGGAATTGACCGAGTACCTTATGCGAACTCTTACGGTCATGGCATGGGCAGCGATGATATTCGCATGAAAAATCTTTCCCGTTGGGATCCCGAAAAATATTTCAATTTATGGGTGGTGGGAGAAATCCTCAATGGCACCTTAGGCTATGCGTTTCTGCCTTACATGTTGGCTACCGATTCCACCCAACGCAAACGATTGGATGGAGTGGTCATTGGCTCGTATTATTTTGGTTCAGTGAAAGAAAAAAGTCCCAACGACACCTTTTACCTCGACGCTATTTACAACTTGGGAAGAACAACGGTTCACGAAGTGGGACACTATTTCAACCTCGATCATACTTGGGGCAACGGAGGCGGTTGCTCTTCTACCGACTCTGTTGAAGATACTCCCATTTCGAATAATCCAATTTTTGGTTGCCAAAGCGGTCCTTTTGAATGCGGGAATTACCGAATGACGGAAAACTACATGGAGTATTCCGACGATCGCTGCATGAATATTTTTACGAAAGGGCAAGTGGAACGCATGCGATACACCGTTCGCGAATACCCTTTCCGATTTTCATTGGTAGATACGGCTAACCTACGTGCAACAGGATTATTTCCCTACGAACCTAAACGTCTTGAATTGGACTCCTTTGTTGGGAATTTTTATGTGGGAAGACCGGTTTCGCGTAAACTTTCGGGAACGGTTTTTAACCGATTGAATCAGCCTTGGGGCGGCTCCACCGTTTACCTAGAACTTAAATCGAGTCCGTTGGGAGCCGCTTATTCCGATTCAGTTACCGCCACCGCCGATGGGCGATTTTCTTTTCAGCTGCCCACTCCGGAAGCCGAAGGCGTTTACTCGTTTCATGCTTTCATCAACACGCCCAACTTTTTGGTTGATTCGATTCGACTTACCACCCAAACCTCGGCCCCCAAAAATCAATTTTGGGTAGGAATCGTTGGAGAAAACGGATTTTCGCTTCACTCCAAAATGGCGTATCCGATGAATGTTACCGCCACGATTGGCGATGCCACCGGCCGAATGCTTCATCAGAAAAAATTCTTGAACTTAAATGACGGTATGGTGGAATTGGATTTTCCATTTCCAACGGGAGTGTACTGGATTCGATTGGAAACGGAAGTGGGGGTAGAAACGGTGAAGTGGATTCAGCGTTAAGCTTTTACCAACTCTCCGTTTCGAATAATCCCTACCGCATCTACCACATTTTCTTTCAAACAATATTCGATGTCTTTTTCAATTCCCAACCGCGAAAGACGGTGGTAATGGGATGAATTTTTGAGAAATCCAAACAGATCGTTTCGGGTTTGTTCGTACAACATTTTTGCGGCCATACCGGCATCGTCGGCGCAACGAAAGCCGTGTTGTTCCAGGTGGAAAACCATGGCGCCTGCAAACAAGGTGTCTTCGATGTTGAATTGATCCTTCCAGCCTGCGCAATGAACCAAAACATCCTCCTCAAATTTTGCACAATGCAAAACCGTTGCTTCAAGATTGACGAACCCTGCGGCCATAATTTCCAATGCTCCTTCGGAAAGTTGAATGGCTTTGGTGCCATTGGTGGTGGTTAATGCTATTTTTTTCCCTTGAACTTCCTCGCCCATGTAGGCAAAGGGTGAGTTCCCAAAAGAAAATCCGTCTACTACTTTGCCATCTCGTTCAGCGGCACCCAAATAGCCCAACTCTTCCCATCGTTTGGCCTCATCGGCGGTGGAAACGGGACGAATGCTCGCAACTCCGTGGGCCAATCCGGTTACCATGGCGCTGGTTGCTCGAAGGACATCGGTGACCACCACCCGTTTATCCGATAAATCGAATAGGGAGATGAGGGCCGGGGTAAGGCAAACGTGAATTTTAGGCATCTTACTTGATGGTTTTGATGCCCATGTTCCAAAGCATGAATGCCCATTTATCGGCATTCTCGTCCAAAACTTTTGCGAGCGGTTTTCCCGCTCCATGTCCGGCATTCACATCAATTCGGATAAGAGCGGGTGCTGGTCCGGCTTGGCATTCTTGCAAACGAGCGGCGAATTTGAAACTGTGGGCAGGAACTACGCGATCGTCGTGATCACCCGTCGTTACCATGGTTGCCGGATAATTGGTTTTGGGTTTTAAGGCGTGGAGTGGGCTGTAACGATAGAGGTATTCGAACATTTCCTTGGAATCTTCCGAGCTACCGTATTCAGGAACCCAACCCCAACCCACGGTAAACTTCTGGTAACGAAGCATATCGAGAACGCCTACAGCAGGGAAAGCCACTTTAAACAAATCGGGGCGTTGAGTTAAACAAGCACCCACCAACAAACCGCCGTTGGATCCTCCGGCAATGGCCAGAAAGTCCTTGGAAGTATATTTTTCGGCGATGAGGTATTCGGCAGCTGCGATGAAGTCGTTGAAAACGTTTTGTTTGTTCAATTTCATTCCGGCTTGGTGCCAATTTTCGCCGTATTCTCCTCCACCGCGCAAATTGGCGATGGCTACAATTCCACCTTGTTCAAGGAGCCACAAATAATTGGTGCTGAACGATGGCGTTAAGGAAATATTGAATCCACCGTAACCGTACAAATAGGTAGGATTATTTCCCGTTTTTTTCAAGCCTTTTTTATGGATGATGAACATGGAAACCTTGGTACCATCTTTGGATGGATACCAAACTTGTTGAACTTCAACCTCGGTATTGAATTGGAAATTGGGATAATTTTCTTCAATAAAATCGTTTTTGGCTCGGTGATATACCAAATGAGCGGTGGGCTGGGTAAATGATGTGAAGGATACTTGAAACACCTCACCGTCTTCTGTCCCTTTGCTAACCGAAGATGTACCGATGCCGGGCAACTCGATAGTACGCATGTTTCCGCCAGTCAAATCACAAATTTTTAGTTTGGTTTGAGCGTTTTCCAAATAGGTGAGTACAAGTTCATTTTTAACCCGCATTACACCGTCGAGAAGAGCTGATTTCGACTCAGGAATAACGGTTTTGAAGGCAAATGAATCATCGCCAGCAGGAGAATAAATCACCACTTGGTAATTGGGAGCCCCTTTGTCGCTCAATGCTAAAAATCCTTGATCGCCGATATTATCTATGATGGAAATTTTATTTGAGAATCCTTTTTGAATGGCCTGCCAATTGTTTTTTCGGAATTCATTGCTTTTACAAACCCAGGTTTCAAATCCATCTGTTCCTGTTGATTTGGTGAGGAATAAATATTTTTTGTCTTCGGAAACCTGCAATCCGTAATATCGAAGTGGGTTGGATGGATCTTCGAAAACCAGAAAGTCACGATTGATCTCTGTTCCAACTTTGTGGTATTTCACTTTCATGCCGGTATTGGTTCCTTTGAGTTCATCACCGGTTTTGGGGGCATCGTAGCAGGTATAGAAGAATCCGTTTTCCAACCACTCTGCTCCAGAGAATTTCACCCATTTGATTTCATCGGGCAGGTCGTTACCGGTTGCAACTTCACGAATTCGAATGGTTTGCCAATCGGAACCGGCCATGGCCACAGAGTAAACAACGTATTGATTAGAAGGGTCGTGGGAAAGAATAGAGATGGAGGCTAACCCTTCTTCGGAGAATTCTTTAGGATTTAGAAAAACCCGGGTGTTTTCTCCGTTGATGGACTCAATGAAGTAGGTGGGTTGATTTTCGTTTCCTTTTTGAAGGGGGAAAATACGGGATTCACCAACATAGATGTACGCACCACGACGATCGAAGGTGAGGTACGATTCTAATTTTTGTCGAATTTGGGTTCGATAAGAAATTTGTTGAAGGTGGTTCTGGGTAAATTCATTTTGTTTTCTCACCCATTCTTCGGTTTTGGGCGCTCGATCGTCTTCGAGCCAGTGGTAAGGATCCTCTACTTTGGTTCCGAAGTAATCGTGAACAACGGTTCCTTTTTCGGTTTTGGGGTAATCCATTTTACTCTTTTTTTGTGCAAATGCAGGAACTGAAATAAGGCCTGCGATGATTAAAAAGGCAACTTTCATGGTTTTTTATTTTCGATACAATTCAAACAATTTCCAAAACACAACGCCGGCACAAACACTCACGTTGAGGGAGTGTTTTGTTCCTTCTTGGGGAATTTCCAACGCTCCATCCACCAAAGATAAAACTTCAGGAGAAACTCCGTGAACTTCGTTTCCAAAAACCACTGCCAGCCGCTGGGCTGGAAATTGGTGCAAGGAATTCAGCGGTATGGATTGATCGGTTTGTTCCACCGCCCAAACCACCGTGTTTTCCGATTTTAACGCGAGAATGGCCTCGGCCGTTGTTTCCCATTTTTTCCACGCAACGGCATCCTCGGCACCAAGGGCCGATTTTCGGATTTCCGGATGCGGTGGTGTGCCTGTATAGCCGCACAAATACACCGCTTCCAAGGCAAAGGCATCAGCAGTGCGGAAAAAACTTCCCACATTGTTCAGGCTTCGTAAATTATCCAGAACGGCGATGACTGGAATTTTAGGGCTATGAACAAACTCTTCGATGGATTTTCTTCCCAACTCTTTCAATTGCAGTTGTCTCACGGCGCAATTTTTTTAGAGGCTTCCCAATATTGATCCATCTCCTCGAGTGGCATTTCCCCCAAAGATTTTCCATCTTCTTTCACCTTTTCCTCTAAAAACTGGAATCGTTGAATGAATTTTCGGTTGGTTTTTTCAAGGGCGTCTTCCGGATTGATCCCAATAAAACGGGCATAATTGATGATGGAAAACAACACATCTCCCAACTCCTTCTCCATTTTTTCGGAATCCTCGGCCTCAAC
>JAIYBD010000142.1 GCA_027488715.1 Bacteroidota bacterium
AAAATTATCAATTTGCCTCAATCCAATAAACATCCCATTTGGAAGCGTTTGTACACTTTTCTTGGTTTTTCATTTTTTTCCTTATGGTATGCTTTGGTTGAAAAATACGATTTGGCCATCACTTCTTCTGGCCCCATTACCATCGGACTTCCCGGATTGGTGGCCAAATGGATTCGTCGGAAAAAACTCATTTTTGAAGTGCGTGATTTATGGCCCTCCGGAGCCATTGAGTTGGGCCTGATTCGAAATAATTTCCTGCAAAAAATAGCGTTATTCAGTGAAAAAACGTTTTATCGTTCATCGGATTTTGTGGTAACTTGTTCCGATGGAATGACTCAAAATATTCAAAAACGCTTTCCGTCTTTGGATGTCCGAACCATTCCCAATGCCAGTGATGTGGCGCTATTTCAACAAAAAACGTCTTTTGTTCTTCCTGAAAAGTATCAAGGGAAAAAAATCATTGTTTACACAGGATCTTTGGGAGCTATGGACAATTGCGAACAAATGATTCGGGGAATAGCTGCTTTTCCCGCCCAATCGGATGTTTGTTTTGTCATCATTGGAGAAGGGGCTGAAAAGACAGCGCTCATGGAACTTTCCACAACACTTCGCATTCAAAATATTGATTTTCTTGGTTTAATTCCCAAAGTGGAAGTGATTGGTTGGTTGCAACATGCCTATGCCGCCATGGTTACGTTTCGAAATTTAGAGGTTTTTCAAACCAGCTCACCCAATAAGCTGTTCGATGCCTTTGCTGCCGGCGTTCCTTTGATTCAAAATACCCAAGGCTGGATAAAAAACCTTTTTTTAGAGCATTCTTGTGGGATCAATGTTCCTCAGGAAAACGAATTGGAGTTTGGTAAAGCCATTGCTCGGATGGTGGAAAATGAGTTGGAAAGAAATCACATGGCTGCTCAGTCAAAAATGCTCGGAGAAACGAAATTCAATCGTGATCATTTGGCCAGCGAATATTTTGAATGGATGAAAAAAGTAACGTCATGAAGAAAGTACTCCTCACGGGAAGCTCTGGATTTTTAGGTAAATACCTTTTGAAAGCTTGTGAAGAATTCGGTTTTTCTTCGGTGAGCGTTGGTCGTTCTTCGGCCAATCAAGTGGTTTGCGATTTGAAAAGGGAGGTGCCACAAATTCCAAAAGAGGAGTTTGAAAAAGTGATATTTGCCGCTGGAAAAGCGCATCTTGTGCCCAAAACGGAGGCGGAAAAAAAAGATTTTTTTGATGTGAACGTAACGGGATTGAAGCATTTTTTGGATGGGTTATTGGGAGTAACGGTAAAACAGTTTGTATTCATTAGCACGGTTTCGGTGTATGGACGGTGGAATGGAACTAATCTGGTAGAAACCGATCCGCTTCTGTCGGAGGAACCTTATGGAAAGTCGAAAATTGAAGCGGAAAAAATGATATCAGAATGGGGAGTTCGCCATCATGTTCCCGTCATCATTTTTCGAATTCCCTTGTTGGCGGGGGCGAATCCGCCCGGCAACTTGGGCGATATGATGAAGGCCATTGAACGGAACCGGTATCCCCGAATAGGTCGAGGTTCTGCACGAAAATCCATGGTCTTGGCCGAAGATGTTGCGCACTTTTGCTTGAATTTGAAAGGCCAAGAATCAGGTATTTACCAATTAACCGATCAGCATCATCCTTCCTTTTACGAAGTTGAAATGTCGCTGAGAAAGCAGTTGAATAAACCCAATATTATCGTTATTCCGGCGTTTGCTGCACGATTATTGGCCTTCATGGGCGATTTCCTCCCTAAGTTTCCCATCGATTCGCTTCGGTATAAAAAAATGACCCTTGACCTCACCTTTGATTCAAGAAAAGCGGAAGTTGAATTGGGCTGGAAACCTCGTCGTGTGATCGACGTAGATTTCTTGAAAAATTGAAATCAATGAGGTTAGCAAATGTGAATAATTTTCGCCGATTGTCTGATAAGTTGTTCACGATAATTCTGAATTTTCTTTCAGTTAATCTTACCTTTGGAGTTACTAAAAAGGGTTTCTCATGGATGCGAAATTTTCACCTAGAGTCAAAGATGTCATTAATTTAAGTCGAGAAGAGGCCATACGTTTGGGCCATGATCATATCGGTGCTGAGCACTTTCTTTTGGGCATGATCCGCGAAGGCGACGGTCAGGCTATTCGGGTTTTAAAATCCTTGGATGTTGAGATTGATCAGCTCCAAAATCAAATGGAAAACGCGGTGAATTCGGGAAAGATTGCTCGGGTTAATGCCATTGAGCAAATTCCTATGACCAAACAAGCCGAGAAAATATTGAAAATTACCTACTTGGAAGCGAAAATTTTCAAGAGCGATACCATCGGTACCGTTCACTTGTTGCTTTCGATCCTTCGGGAAGAAGATTGTTTGGCTTCACGGATCCTCAATCGTTTTGGGGTAAATTATTCAAATGTAAAAATGAAAATGGAACAAATGGGCGAAGGAGGAAATTCGAGTAAACCGACTTCTTCCGACAATTTCTTTTCCCGAAATGAACCCTCTAACGAGGCCAATCCTTTTGGTAACGACGATTCTTTTGACGACGACGAACCGAAAGGAACAGATTCTAAGAAGAATCAAAATAACAGCAAATCCAAAACACCAGTTCTCGATAATTTCGGAAGAGACCTCTCTAAATTGGCCGAGGAAGGGAAATTGGATCCCATCATCGGTCGCGAAAAGGAAATCGAACGCGTTTCTCAAATTCTTTCCCGTCGAAAAAAGAACAATCCCATCTTAATTGGGGAACCCGGAGTGGGTAAAACGGCCATCGCGGAGGGTTTAGCCTTACGCATTTTGCAAAAGAAAGTATCTAGAATCCTTTTCAACAAACGAATCATTACCTTGGATTTGTCTTCCTTGGTGGCAGGTACCAAATACCGCGGTCAGTTCGAAGAACGCATGAAAGCCGTGATGGGAGAATTGGAAAAGAATACCGATATTATTCTGTTTATCGATGAAATTCATACCATCGTGGGAGCGGGCGGCGCGAGCGGAAGCTTAGATGCATCGAACATGTTTAAGCCCGCCTTGGCGCGCGGTGAAATCCAATGCATTGGAGCAACAACATTAAACGAATACCGACAGTACATTGAAAAAGATGGAGCCTTGGATCGTCGATTCCAGAAGGTATTGGTGGATCCACCAACCCCCGAAGAGACCATTCAAATCATCGGAAATATTCGTGAAAAATACGAAGATCACCACCGAGTTCAATATACCGAAGAGGCCATTAAAGCTTGCGTAACCCTTACCGAACGCTACATTACCGATCGCTTTCTTCCCGACAAAGCCATTGATGCGTTGGATGAAGCCGGTGCTCGTGTTCATCTTTCAAACATACAAGTACCCACCGCGATTTTAGATTTGGAAAACCAAATCGAGGAGATCAAAGTGGAAAAAAGAAAAGTGATAGAGGCATCGAAGTATGAGCAGGCGGCCCAATTGAGAGACAAAGAAAAATTGGTAGAAAACGAACTGGCTGCCGCAAAAAGTGCCTGGGAAACAGAATCAAAGGCAAAACGTTACGTCGTTTCCGATGAAGACGTTGCTCAAGTGGTTGCCATGATGTCGGGAATCCCCGTTACCAAAATTGCCCAAAGCGAAACCGATAAACTGGCGAAAATGAAAGACACCTTGAAAACCAAGGTAATCGGTCAAGACAAAGCCATCGAAGCCATTTCAAAAGCCATTCAACGCACACGTGTTGGACTCAAAGATCCGAAAAAACCTATTGGTTCCTTTGTATTTCTTGGTCCTACCGGAGTTGGTAAAACGCAGTTGGCCAAAGAGTTGGCACGTTTTCTTTTCGATTCCGAAGATTCCTTAATTCGCATCGACATGAGTGAGTACATGGAGAAATTTTCGGTTTCTCGTTTGGTTGGAGCTCCCCCCGGATATGTTGGATACGAAGAAGGTGGGCAGTTAACCGAAAAGGTGCGTAGAAAACCCTATTCTGTTATTCTTTTGGATGAAATTGAAAAAGCACACCCCGATATTTTCAACGTTTTATTGCAAGTCTTAGATGATGGACAGTTGACTGATGGATTGGGCAGAAAAGTTGATTTCAAGAATACGATCATCATTATGACTTCCAATATCGGTTCTCGACAATTGAAGGAATTTGGTACGGGAGTTGGTTTTTCAACGGCGACGAAAAAAGATACGGAAGATGTTGAGTCTCGAGGAGTGATTGAAAAAGCCTTGAAGCGTGCCTTCGCCCCCGAGTTCTTGAATCGTATTGACGATGTTATTGTATTCAATCAACTTTCTCGCGAGGACATCCACAAAATCATTGATGTTTCTTTGAAAGATGTCATTCGTCGCATCGAAACGTTGGGATATGAGGTTGAGTTAACGGAGGAAGCCAAAGACGTGCTTGCTGAGAAGGGATATAGCCCCGATTTTGGTGCACGTCCTCTTCAAAGGGTTATTCAAAAGTACATTGAAGACAAGTTAGCCGAAAAAATTCTTTCCGGAGAGCTTCATTTGGGTGATAAAATTACCGTTTCCAAAAGTGCAGAAGGCGAAATTGTTTTGGAAAACAAAAAGAAATCGACCAAAAAATCTAAAACTGAACCCGAAGGTTAATCGCATTCATGGCCTATACCGACCAATTTAACGAAGGAGAAGAATCTCCAAAAGAAATGTCGTTTTTGGAACATCTTGATGAACTCCGAAAATATATCTTTCGATCTGTCATTGCCATTGGAATTGGTTTTCTCATTGCATTACTGAATCAGGAATTCATTTTTGATACCATCATTTTTGGACCCACTCATTCCGATTTCTTAACATATCGGTGGTTGTGTGAATTGGCTCAAAAATATCCTTCTTTGGGGGCTTTGTGTTTTGAGATGAAGGAATTTAAACTCATCGCTACCGATATGGATGCTCAATTCATGCGGTACATGTCGGGAAGTTTAATCGCCGGCGCCATCGTTGCATTTCCCTTTGTGATTTACCAATTGTGGACATTTGTGAAACCGGCTTTGAAGCAAAAGGAAATTAATTCGGTGCGAGGCATGACGTTTATCATTACGGCTTTATTTTTTACTGGTGTTTTATTTGGATATTTCCTCATTGCGCCGTTTTCGATTGCTTTTTTTGCCAATTTTAAACTTTCTCCCCAAATTGAAAACTACTTCAATATTGAAAGTTACATTTCCATCTTAACCATGTTAACCTTGGCAACGGGATTGGTTTTTCAGTTTCCGGTGTTGTGTTATTTTTTGGCCAAGGTGAGCATTCTTACCTCGGCATTTCTTCGCAAATACCGCAAGCATTCGGTGGTAGTGATTAGTGTTATTGCAGCAGCCATTACCTATGATGTAATTTCCTTGGTTCTCATGATGATCCCACTTTGGGGATTGTATGAAATCAGTATTTTTGTTGTTCGTCGCGCCGAAAAAACTTTAGACAAATGAAATGGATCATCGCTTCCGATCACGCCGGATTTGAGTTAAAACAAGAAATTATTCGCCAATTTCCCCAGTTGGATTTTCAGGATTTGGGGCCGGACTCGACCCAATCGGTAAATTATGCCGATTATGCTCATCGATTGGCAGAAATGATTGAGCATCAAAAGGCCGATCGAGGTATCTTAATTTGTGGTAGTGGAGTAGGAGTGAGCATAACGGCCAATCGACACGCCAATGTGCGTGCTGCCCTTTGTTGGGAACCAGAAATTTCGCGTTTATGCAGGCAGCACAACGACGCTAATGTGATGTGTCTTCCCGCTAGATTTATTTCCCTAGAGCAAGCCATCCAAATGGTTCATATATTCGTTTCAGAACCGTTTGAAGGCGGACGCCATCAAACCAGAGTTTCATCCATTGAATGTTGTTAAGATGAGAAATATCCTAAGTTTGTTTTTTGCGTTATTCAGCGCAATTTTATCCGCTCAAGTTCCCCAAGAAGGACTGAAATTTTTCAATCGGGAAGAGTTAGAGCAAATAATTCAAACCATTGGTGGTCCCTCCTTCCAAGGAAGGGGAGTTGGACAGCCTGGATATCGCATGGCAGCCGATTATATCGCCCAAAATTTGAGGGAGTGGGGTTTTCAAGAAATGAATCCCAACCCCAATACATTGGTAAAAGAGCCTGGATATTTTCAAATGGTTCCACTATGGAAAGAATCTCTGAAGAACGCCAACATCGCTTCCTCAACCAAAGCGGTGATGTTCGGAGAGAATTTTGTTCCTTATCGAACCAATGGGATGACGCAACTTTCAGTTGAGAACTGGGTTTTTCTAGGTTACGGAATTGAAGATGCGAAATACACCGATTTTGATGTAAAAACCGATATTCGTGGTAAAGGGGTCATTATTTGGGATGGAGAACCTCAACTGAAAAATGGAAATTTTCTGGTCAGTGGAAGCAAACAATCCAGCAAATGGGGGAGGCTTCAAACCAAAATTGAAAATCTCTCAAAAAAAGGAGCTTCGTGCATTTTAGTGGTTACCCAAAACCCCTCAACCATTCAATCGCAACTCAATCGTTGGAAAGAGCCTCGAATTCAACTAGATACTACTTACTTAGACGTATTGAAAGGTCCACGTTTTGATGTTGCTCCCGATGAAAAATTAATGCCAGTTCAAGAAATGGTGGTGGCGGATGCTAAAGAAGTTGTAAAACCAACAACATCTGCTCCATCGCGCCCACCCGTTTTCTATTTGATGGAAAAGTCGGCCATGGAAGTTTTTCCTACGTTGCCATGGAAGAAAATGATAAAAGCGAAATCCTCCCAAAAAAGTTATCCCAATGAAATGTTATCCATGCAGGTATCGCTTACCGTTCAGAAAAACATGGATAAAATCGAGGAACCTAACGTGGTGGGATACATTCCAGGTGAAAGTGGAAAAACAGTGGTGGTTTCAGCCCACCTAGATCACTTGGGAATGCACGAAGGAAAGATGTACCCCGGTGCCGACGATGATGGTTCCGGTTCTTCGGCTTTATTGTTGATGGCCAAAAATATCATTGAATTGAAAAAGAGTAATTTCCCTTTTCAACATGGAATCCTTTTTGTTTGGTTCACCGGTGAAGAAAGTGGTTTGTTGGGATCGGAGGTTTTTTCCAATGTACCTACCGTCAAAAGGGAAAATATCCTGTGTAACTTAAACGTTGATATGATCGGTCGAAATGATCAAATCCATGCGGGAAATACCGATTATCTTTATTTAATTGGTTCAGATCGCATCAGTCAACGATTGCATGAAATTTCAGAACAGGTGAATGAACGCTGTTGCCAATTGAAGTTGGATTATACCTACAACGACGAAAAAGATCCAAATCGGTATTACTATCGAAGCGATCATTACAATTTCGCTGAAAAAGGAATTCCTGTCATTTTCTACTTCAAAGGAGTTCACGAAGATTACCATAAACCCACCGATACCGTCGAAAAAATCGACCTTGATTCCTTTTTAAAGGCAAGTCGTTTGGTGTACGAAACCGCCTATGAGTTGATATCACGTCCCGAGGATCTACCTCGAAAAACTAAAAAATAAATGAGCGTTGTTTCTCAATTTTTGAAGGAATCGGATGGAAAAGCTTTCGATTCGGAACACCGAAGAAAAATCCAATTCAACATTGGAAAATACGATCATTCGGTCGAAATTGGGAAAGCCCTGATCAAGGATTTACCGTATTTGCGAAAAAAAACCAATTACATCAAGTGGAAATCCATCGAAAACCTTGAAGCGTACTTATTGGAATTTGAGCGGAATTTCACTGCTCGCGGCGGAAAAGTGATCTGGGCTCGAAATGCCGACGAAGCAAATACCGAGATTTTAAGAATCTTTCAAAAGCATCAAGCCTCACAAGCAGTAAAGTCTAAATCCATGGTGACCGAGGAAATTCACCTCAACCAAGCCATGAAGGACCATGGAATCGATGTTCTCGAAACCGATTTGGGTGAGTTTATCGTTCAGTTGCGTAACGAAGCACCCTACCACATTGTAACTCCGGCCATGCACCTTTCCAAGGAAGATGTTGCGCTTACGTTCCATGAAAAATTTGGATTGCCCATCAATTCTACTCCTCAAGAAATTGCTGCTTATGCTCGAAAAGTCCTTCGCGATAAATATTTGGAATCGGCGATTGGAATTACGGGGGTAAATTTTTTGTTGGCCAAAGAAGGAGCGATGGCAATGACGGAAAACGAAGGCAATGGCCGTTTGTCTTTCGGGTACCCCAAAGTTCACATTGCCATTGCGGGAATTGAGAAAATCATTCCTTCCATGAACGATTTGAATCTGTTCTGGCCCATGTTAGGCATTCATGGCACAGGGCAGTTTGTAACGGTTTATAACTCCCTCGTTTTTGGCCCGAAACAGAGCAAAGAATCCGATGGACCCGAAGAAATGTATGTCATTTTGCTCGATAACGGACGAACAGATATTCTTTCTAAGCCTCATGCTCGTCAGTCTTTGTACTGCATTCGTTGTGGAGCTTGCCTTAATGCGTGCCCCGTTTACAAGAATATTGGTGGTCACACCTATGGAACTACCTATGCGGGGCCTATCGGTGCTGTTATTTCTCCCCATCTCAATGGAATGCAGGAATCAGGGCATTTAAGTTACGCATCTTCTTTGTGCGGAAACTGCACTGAGGTATGTCCTGTGAACATTGAACTTCACAAAATATTGTTAACCAATCGAAAGGAATACGTTGAAAATCAATTTGCTACCTCAACGGAACGGTTAACCTGGAAAATTTGGAAAAAAGCCATGCTGAATCGGACGTGGATGAATCAAGGTTCGGCTTCGGTGAAAAATTTCGTCTTCCGAAATTTAGCAAAATCCGTTTGGGGAAATCGACGCAATCCGATTCATTTTTCAGAAATGTCGTTCCATGAATTATGGAAGGCAGAGCGAGGATTTCAGGATGAAAATTCTTGACGAATTAAGTCGGAATGTTCGCCCAATTTGGGTGGTGGAGATAAGTTGAAATCTGATTTTGCAGGTCCACGCCAATGTGAAAAATCACCCGACTTTTGGATAAAATCAGATACTTTGGTGTCGGACAAGGCTTCTGAAACGGTTAATACAGGTGCAATCGGCAATTTTTTTGTTTGAAGAAGTAAAATCCATTCCTCCCTTAGTTTTGCTGAAAATACTTGTTGAAGTTGCTGGTTGATTTCTTTTCGGTTTTTTACTCGATCAGCATTATGGGTCCAATGATTTGGAATTTCTATTCCAAGTAATTCTGCCAGAAGTTGGAAATGGTGGTCAGACCCGATGGCAAGCACGAAGGGGGCATTGTTAGCATCTCTAAAAATGGAGCCGTAGGGCACGATGTTGGGATGTTCTGAACCCATGGGCTGTGGATCAAAACCGGCATTTAACCAAGCGGATGCTTGGTTCGTTAGCGATTGCAAGGCTACTTCCCAAAGTGAAACGTCGATGGCAGCACCCTTTTGATGAATATTTCGGTCGATCAAGGCCAAAAGGGTTTTTTGAATCAAATGATGTGCAGCCAATACATCGATTAGAGCTACGGGCATTTTGTGAAAATCGTCGGTTGAATTTCCATTGATGAACATAAATCCGCTTTCAGCTTGTAAAAGAGCATCGTATCCCACCCTGGGGTCGTTTTTTCCATATGCTGAAATGGAGGCGACAATGGCTTTGGGTTGAAGGGCATGAAGGTGTTGCGGGGTGAGTTTAAACTTCTCCTCATCGCCCGGTTTGAACGAGGTAATGATCAAGTCGGATTGGGCGATGATGTTTTGCAATATGGTTTGATCTGCTTCAGACGAATAATCTAAAATAACGGATTCTTTTCCGGCGTTGATCCAAGAAAAATAACTCGGTCGGTCGTTGTTTGGATCTTCGGTGGGTAATTTCCACGACCGGGTAACATCGCCCAATGGACTTTCTACTTTAATGACCCGTGCCCCCAATTGGGCGAAAAAGTAACCGACCGACGGCCCTGCGAGAACGTTGGCCAATTCCAACACGGTGAAGGCCGACCAATCAAATCCCATTATGCTCGTTTTAGATGTGCAGTTAAGTGATCAATGACCATTTGAAGGCACAAATCGTAACTTTTAATGTTATGAATAACCAAATCAGCTTCGTATTTGTAAGGCTCTAAAAATTCTCGATAACTGGGAAGAACGTGGTTGTTCCATTGATAAACTAACCAATCGGCTTCCAATCCACGTTCTGCCTGATCTCGTTTTAATCGTCGTTCCCACATCACTTCTTCGGTGGAATCGATGTAAATTTTGAGATCTAAATTATTTCTGATTTCTTCATTGTGAAAGATGAATAATCCTTCCATGATGATGATGGGGGAAGGTTCAACCACAATGGTTTTGGGTTCCGCATCTTTGTTGTTGAACGTGTATTCCAAATAAGAAACACTTTTCCCCGATTTAATGGCATTCAAGTCGTTCTGAAATCGAACCATATCAATGCTTTCCGGCAAATCAAAATGGGGATGTCCTTCCGGATCTCGGGGTTGGAAGTCGAGCGGTTTGTAATAGTTATCTTGAGAAATAACCGAAAGCTCATGTTGTGAGAAAATATCGCGCAAGCGGTGTACAAAAGATGTTTTTCCAGAGGCGCTGCACCCTGTGATACCGATAATATAAGGTTGTTCCATACAAAAAAAAAGCTTCCTCAACGAGGAAGCCTTGTAGTTAGGTCAAACAAATTATTTGTTATTTTTTTCTTTGATGCTTTTGTATGCTCCTTGAGCAATTACGTAGCTAGCAACAAATCCCAAAACCATCATGATCAAAGGCCAAGTGTAATTGCCATTGTAGCTCTGTTGGAAATATTTTTGAGGATCCAACGCCGTTAAAACGATGAATGTTAGCACGGTAATGCAAGTGATGATGGTGATAATCCAAGGAGTTGAAGTTTTCATTGGTATTTTTTTTACAAAAATAAGGAAGAAATGTTAGGTTGCAAGGCTTTTTTTGCTTCCCAACCACAATCCTAGAAAGGTGATGGCCGCGTTAATCAATAGGATTTCATAGCCAAATTGGTATCCACCCAAAAGGTCGAGTTTTTTTGCTAAGATATCGGACAGAAAATAGCAGATGGCCGGACTTAAAATAGCCATAACAGGCGCAAAAATGGGAGTTAACTTCCTCCTTGTGAATATTCCAAATGCAAATAAGCCAAGAAGTGGGCCATAAGTAAACCCTGCAATTTTGATGATTAAATCGATGATGGTTTTATTATCGATGCGATAGAAGATCAATAAACAAACAAAAAACAAGGCGGTAAAGCCTAAATGTACCCAGCGACGAATTTTTGTTTTCTGTTCTTCGGTGTAATTTTTATGGTTGAATTGCAACAGATCAATGCAAAAAGATGCGGTTAGGGCTGTAATGGCACCATCGGCACTCGGAAACAAAGCCGAAACCAAGGCAACAAGAAAAATTAATCCCAGAATTGGAGGTAAATGCTGAAGAGCTACGGTAGGGAAGAGGGCATCACCGCTCGCATTAATGCCCAATTCACTTCCATAGATGGTTAAAATGGCCCCTAAAAAGACAAAAAGGAAATTGACAAACAAAAGGGTACTGGCGAAAACCAACATGTTCTTTTGGGAATCTTTCAATGTTTTCACTGAAATGTTTTTTTGCATCATTTCCTGGTCTAAACCAGTCATGGCAATGGTGGTAAAGAACCCTCCCAGCAAATGCTTCAACCAAAAAGAAGGAGTGTGGTAATCGGTATTAATCCAAAAATCGAGTTGAACTTCTTTAATTTGAGACCAGATGGAAGTGGTGCTTTCAAGTTTACCACCAACGAAAAAGGTACATGCTACCAATCCCAAAAGCATTAAGGTTGTTTGAAGCGTATCGGTCCAAACGATGGTTTTTACTCCTCCTTTGAACGTGTACGCCAAAATCATGAGTAAAATGATGATGGATGTTGCCGCAAAATGCAAACCTAAGTCGTTGAAAATAAAAGTTTGCAGAATTGCAATAACCAAGTACAAGCGAGCGGTTGCTCCCAAAGTTCGGCTGATGATGAAAACCGTTGCTCCGGTTTGGTAAGGAAGGGTTCCGAAACGTTCTTTGAGGTAATGGTAAATGCTGGTTACGTTCAAGCGATAATATAGGGGCAATAAAATGTAGGCCACTGCAAAATATCCCAAAAAGAACCCCAAAACCACCATCATGTAGGTGAATCCACCTTTGGCAACTCCTCCCGGTACCGAAACAAAAGTTACCCCACTGAGGGAGGTGCCAATCATGCCGAATGCAACTAACCACCACGAAGAATTTTTGTTTCCAATAAAATAGCCTTGATTGTCGGTTCCTTTGGCTGTACGAAGGCTTACCCAAAAAAGAATAAGGAAGTATATACCTAATACCGAGGCTAAAATGAAGGCATTCATGCGTTCTGAAGGTAATGATCTATTTTCAGCGCTACTTTTTCTGCCGTGAATCCGAAGTGATCCGCCAAAACATTTCCAGGGCCGGATGCTCCGAACGTATCAATGCCAATGTTCAAACCGTTCATGCCTGTAAATTTCTGCCAGCCCAAGGTGCAACCGGCTTCAATTGAAATTCTTTTTGAAGTAGCTGGAGATAGAATTTCGTTGCGGTAAACCTCGTCCTGTTCCCAGAAAAGCTCCCAACATGGGATAGAAACCACTCGAATATTTCCAGCGAAATCTAACTTTTGGGCAGCTTCCATGGCAACGTGAACTTCAGAACCGGTTGAAAAAACAATGGCATCTGCAGTTTGTCCCGGTTTTGTTTCAAACTTGATGAATGCGCCTTTTTCTACAGCTACAGAACCTTCTAACGTAGGAACGTTCTGACGAGTTAAAGCGATTAAACTTGGCCGATGGGTTTCTTTGAAATATTGGTTCATGCAGGCCAAGGTCTCGCGCGCATCAGCTGGGCGGAAAACCAATAAATTGGGAATAGCGCGCAAGCTCATCAAGTGCTCGATGGGTTGGTGGGTGGGGCCGTCTTCCCCAACGAAAAAAGAATCGTGGGTAAAAACATGCAAGGTTTGTGCCTCTTGAATTCCACTCATGCGGATGGCATTTCTGGAATAATCGGCAAACGTTAAAAAGGTGGCTCCAAAGGAATGCATTCCTCCGTAAAGCGACATTCCGTTTTGAATACAAGCCATCGAAAATTCGCGAACACCGAAAGCAATGTTTCGGCCTAACCGATTCTCTTTGGTAAATTCACCTACTTTTTTGGCAAATCCTTCGGTATTGTTAGAGGGTTCCAAATCGGCCGAACCTCCCATTAAATTGGGGGCAACATCGGCGGCTAGTTCCAAAACCATTCCAAACGCTTTGCGGGTGGCCATGCTTTCTCCAACAGGGAAATCCATGTTCATTTCTGGTACTGCCGAGAAAAGTGAAGCAACCTTTGGGTGATTTTGATAGGCTTGAATCCAGCGCTCTGCTTCTTCGTTGAAAACATTGAAGTGGCTGGAGAAGCGCTGGTACGTTGATTCCGAAACTTGAAAGAACTTCTCTGGATCTAAGCTCAACTTTGATTTTGTTGCTGCAATTTCCTCAGGCTTTAATGGTTCACCATGGGTTTTGTGAGATCCTTCCATGGAGGCGGTACCTTTTGCAATCGTGGTATTTCCAATGATCAATAGAGGTTGATTTCGTTGGGTTTGAGCATGATCTAAGCAAGCGCGAATGGCAACATGGTCGTGTCCGTCGATGGTTCGAACTTCCCAACCGATAGCTTGAAACAGCATTTCGAAATTGGTGGAATCGGAACGTGATGTTTTTCCTGAAATTTGAATATCGTTTTTATCGTAAAACACCACCAAGTTATCCAACGCTTGGTGCCCAGCGATGGCTGCCGTACCGATGGCTACGCTTTCTTGTAAATCGCCATCGCCTACCAAAACATAAATTTTATTGCGTAAAACATCTGAACCCAATACAGCTTCTTGATGTTTTTCCGCCATGGCCATACCAACTGCCATTGAAATTCCTTGTCCTAACGGGCCAGTGGTGGCCTCAACGCCGGGAGTGAGGTGAACTTCGGGGTGTCCGGGGGTTAAACTTCCCAACTGTCGGAAATTTTTTAGTTCCTTCATTTCCAATAAACCCATCAAATGCAGCATGGAATATTGCAGCATGGATTCGTGACCAGCGGAAAGAATGAATCGATCTCGGTTGTGCCATTTGGGGTATTTTGGAGCGAAGCGTAAATAATCCATGTGAAGGATGGTCACGAAATCGGCGGATGAGAATGCTCCTCCTGGGTGTCCGGAATTGGCGCTGCGGGTAGCGTCCATGATCAATCCTTTTACTTCATTGATCACTTGGAAATCGATGTTATTCGACATGAAATGGGGAATTTTTTACAAAGGTAGTGGGAAAAGTTTTTTTCCTTTTCACGCGTTGTTCACAACCCATTTTTGAGGGATCAACCTCGTCCAAATTTCAGCCACCAAAATCCCAATCAACGAACCTACCACAACATCTATAGGGAAATGTTGAGCGAGAAAAATGCGAGAAAAACCAACCAATGATGCTAGAATTAAACAAAGGAAATGGCCTGTTTTTGAAGGTGTTAAAGAACTCAGGAGATAAAAAAAAGCAAAGGCTCCAATGGTGTGGCCCGATGGAAAAGAATGATGCAAATGAACTTCTACATCATGGGGCAATTGGATGGTTTGATGTATTTTTTCGAA
>JAIYBD010000275.1 GCA_027488715.1 Bacteroidota bacterium
GCTCATGCGACTGCAGAAGAAATTCAAGCCTACAATCCCGTAGGTTTGATGCTTTCCAATGGTCCTGGAGATCCTGCAACGTTAGATGACGAGGTTGCGGTGATTCAAAACTTGGTTAAAAAAGGTATTCCAACTTTCGGGATTTGCCTCGGACACCAGTTGCTAGGAAGAGCATTTGGCATCAGTACTTATAAAATGAAATTTGGTCACCGTGGAATTAATCAACCCGTTCTTAATTTAGTGACGGGTTTGAGCGAAATTACTTCTCAGAATCACGGTTTTGCACTAAATAAAAATGAAATTGATCAACAATCTGAAGTGATTCTAACCCATGTTAATTTGAATGATGAGTCTGTAGAAGGGATTAAACTTCGAGATTTACCCGCATTTTCAGTTCAATTCCATCCTGAAAGTAACCCTGGTCCACATGATTCTAAATATTTATTCGATCATTTTGTAACTTTGTTCAAAAAATAATTTATGGCAATTATTCAACATGTTCATGCCCGTCAAATTCTTGATTCACGCGGCAACCCTACGGTAGAGGTGGATGTTCACCTTTCTGATGGTTCGATGGGCCGTGCTGCCGTGCCTTCCGGAGCTTCTACAGGAATCCACGAAGCCGTGGAATTGAGAGACGGTAATTCTTCTTTTTACATGGGGAAAGGCGTTTTAAATGCGGTTTCTCATGTGAACCAAACCATCGCTCCCGAGTTATTAGGCCTAATGGCTTACGATCAATCTTCCATCGATCAAATGATGCTGTCTTTGGATGGCACCTCCAATAAATCTAAGTTGGGAGCCAATGCTATTTTGGGAGTTTCATTGGCCGTTGCCCGTGCAGCTGCAGTTTCATCGGGTTTGCCTTTGTACCAGTACATCGGCGGAGTGAACGGTAGAACGCTTCCCATCCCTATGATGAATATTCTCAATGGGGGAGCCCATGCTGATAATGGCATTGATTTTCAAGAATTTATGGTGATGCCTATTGGAGCGAATTCTTTCAGCCATGCCCTTCAAATGGGTACCGAAATTTTTCATCATTTGAAAAAAGTATTGAAAGATAAAGGCTTGTCAACCAATGTTGGTGATGAAGGTGGATTTGCTCCCAATCTTAAATCCAATGTAGAAGCCATGGACATGGTGATGAAGGCCATTGAAAGCGCAGGATTTGTTCCGGGTGAAAATGTTTGGATTGCCATGGATGCTGCTTCAACGGAATTTTATAACGAATCTGAAAAGGTTTATCATTTCAAAAAATCTACGGGTGATAAGCTAACATCGTCTGAAATGGTTGGTTACTGGAAGGATTGGTGCGCAAAATACCCCGTTATTAGTATTGAGGATGGGGTAGCTGAAGATGACTGGGCTGGTTGGAAAATGATGACTGATGCGTTAGGAAAAACTACCCAATTGGTTGGAGATGATTTGTTCGTTACCAATGTTTCCCGTTTGTCGCAAGGAATTGATCAAGGTGTAGCAAATTCTATTTTGGTTAAAGTGAATCAAATTGGCTCTCTAACGGAAACCATGGACGCTGTTGAACTTGCACACAAAAGTGGATACACCTCCGTAATGAGCCACCGCTCTGGAGAAACAGAGGATAACACCATCGCCGATTTAGCGGTGGCCCTGAATTGTGGTCAGATCAAAACAGGTTCAGCCTCCCGTTCCGACCGTATTTCAAAATACAACCAATTGATTCGTATTGAAGAAGAATTAGGCGACCGTGCAAAATTTTTAGGAAATTCCTTTAAGTTTGTAAAGTGAAACCCCTTTTAAAAAACCGATATTTCTTAGTTTCTCTCGGGTTGTTAACCTGGTTGATTTTTTTTGTTGATGATGATTTGCCCAAACAAATACATCTTTCTATGGAGTTGAATGATCGTAAAGAACAAGTTCAATTTCTAAACAAACAAATCGATAGTTTGAAAGAGGATAAGAAGTTATTGTTTGAAGATCCTCGTTCCCGTGAAAAATTCGCAAGAGAAAAATACCTGATGAAGCGTGAAAATGAAGATTTATTCGTCATAACTCCGCCCAAGGTAGAGGAATAACATGGATCGATTTTATTGTCAGGATTTATCCACTTCCTTCGCCATTTTAGATGAGGAAGAATCGCACCACCTCCTTCGAGTCCATCGAAAACGACTCGGAGAGGTGGTGCATTTATTTGATGGAAATGGAACCATCGCTCAAGGTTGGGTCTATGAGATAGGTAAAAAAGAAGTAATTATTCAATTGAGTGAAATCACAAAACTTGAGCCTAATCCACGCAGAGTTACCTTAGCGGTTTCTCCTTTAAAATCCGAAGATCGCTTCGAGTGGTTGCTCGAAAAAGCAACGGAAATTGGAGTTACAGATTTCCTTCCGATCCTTTGTGAACGAACCGAGAACAAACGTTTTCGGAAAGATCGGTACGAGAAAATTGTTCTCGGAGCTTCAAAACAATCGCTAAAAACACATGTTCCCCCCATTCATGAACCTCAATCGCTTAAGAGTTTACTTCAATCCCATCGAAATCCATGGTATTTCGGACATTGTTTAGAAACCTTCCCTTCAACCCTTATTAAATCAATTGATTTCATTTACCCTGTTACCATGGCTATTGGACCTGAGGGTGATTTTACCGAAAGCGAAATTCGATGGATGATGGAGAAGGGGGGAGTACCTATTTCGTTGGGCACTGAAAGATTACGTACAGAAACCGCGGCAATTGTGGCCTTAACCCTTAGTCTGATATGAGAAAAATAGGCTTATCATTCCTATTCTTTGGTGCTATGATATTTTCGGCATCTACCCAAAATTATTCTATAAAAATAGCTAGAGCAAAGTACAAAGGTGGAGGTGATTGGTACGCGAATCCAACCAGTCTTTCCAATCTTGCTAAATTCTGCAATAAGAATTTAAATACAGCCATTGATCCCAATATTCCTGATGTTGATCTTGGGTCATCAGAAATGTTTCGTTTTCCATTTATTCACATGACCGGTCACGGAAATGTGGTTTTAAATCCCTCGGAAGTTGATGTGATGCGAAAGTACCTGATGGGAGGCGGCTTTCTGCACATCGATGATAATTATGGAATGGATCTCTTTGTTCGAAGAGAAATGAAAAAAGTATTTCCCGAATTAACTTTTGAACTTCTTCCTGCAAATCATCCCATTTTTCATCAGAAATTTAATTTCAATGGTTTACCTAAAATTCACGAACACGATGGCAAGCCAGCTCAAGGTTATGGACTTTTTTTCCAAGGAAGAATGGTTTGCTTTTACTCTTCTGAATGCGATTTAGGGGATGGTTGGGAAGACCAAACCGTTCATAACGACAGCCCTGAAATACGATTGAAAGCCTTACAAATGGGAGCCAATATCCTTCAGTTCGTATTTCAAGGACAATAAATCATCGAATCAGTGAAAGATTGCCTTTCAACAAGTTGATTCTACCATTCCCGCCAGCATATCGTACAACGTAAATGTACATTCCATCCATGGCGTCTTTTCCTTTGTGAGTTCCATCCCATCCTTGATTGATGTCGTTGGATTCAAAAATGCGTTCACCCCAGCGGTTATAAATTTCCATGTGAAAATCCTTAATGGCAAATCCTGCAGCTTTGAATGCATCATTGATTCCATTGAGATCCGGAGAAAATGCATTGGGCATGGTTAACACAGGTTCCAAATCAAGGCAATATCGATTCGAATAGGATTCATTGCTTCCATTTCTTTCGTGGGAAATGATTCGGTAACAAACTTGGTATTCATCCAATAAAAATTCAAGCCTCTGGGAAGAATCTGGCCCATAGTAAGCACTTTGATCAGGGGTTAGTAACCCATTTTTATTCTTGAGTAATTCATAGGCAAAAACGCCATTTTGCCAGCCTTTATAGCTGTTCCACTTAAGTGAAACATCTTGATTTTTATTGGTTTGTCCCGAAATAACAACGTTCTGGTGAGGCGGTGTTGAAGATAAACGATTGCAATTATTCAATGCTTCCACCTTAAAGTCATAAACTTGATTCGTAGGTAGGCGGTCTAAAGTAGCTTTAGTTTGGGTGAATGGTACACCGCCATAAATATTCCAAGTTAAAGTACCCGTGGGTCGATAGTAAAGCTGATATTGTCCTTTGAATAAATTAACGGGCGATGTAACCTTCCAAGACAGTTCAAATACATTTGCATTGGTGGGAAGTGTGGAAACGTAATTCAGCTCTAGGGTAAGATTATCGAAGTATACATTTTGCCATACGGTATCGCCGCTGCATCCGAATTCATTGGTTTCTACATATCCGATTTTTTGGGTTGATGGTCCATTCCAATCAACCAAAATCGCAGAAGTTCCTTGGCCTGACTTGATGTTGCCGCCTAAAGCAAACCATTGATAATTGGAAGTACTTACTGCATTTTGAATTTGATAGGAAACATTGGTAATATTGGGTTCGCAAATGATGGTGTCGCCAATAATTTTCTTGAAGAAGGGGAGTGGCGCAATCCGAACCACTACATTTCTCCATTTTCCAATACAACCATTGGAATCTGTTTCCTGATAGTTGATGAATCCAAGACCGGTTCCTCCCCAACGAATTAACCAGCCTTGTCCACCAGGTAATTGAGAGATAATGCTTCCTCCTTGAACCGTAAATTGGTAATTTGAACCCACTTTGAGTGGCAAGGAATACAACGAAAGACTATCGTACTCACAAACCAATCTCGGTCCACGAAGAGAGTCGGTATTGGGTTCAGGATGAAGAAGAATTTCAACCGTATCGCTGGCAGTGCACTGATAAACTGTAAAGTTGGCTGTCAAAATCAGATTGAGGATCTGATTGTTCGAGGTGCGGTTGGCCAATGCGAATTTTGGATTACTTATACTCGGATTCGAAAGGCCAGCCACCGGAGACCATTGGTAAGAATACTGCCAGTTACCGGGTATTCCCAATCCAATGGAATCTTCAGAACAAATCCTAACATTGGGTCCAGCTTGAACCATTGGACGAGGTTTAACTTTAATCAAAACCGTATCTGATTTAACACAACCATAAATTTGATGGGTAGCGGTTAATACTACGGTAGAATCGAAAAAAAGAAATTGACTTGGATTATTTCTTTGGTAAATGGTTTGAGGTGTATTAATACCCGTTAAATAGGTCGTAGGAGACCAAGAATACTGAACGTTGGGTTGTTGACCAATTCCTAAAACTACGGTGTCGTCGGAACAAACCTCCCGATCAGGACCAGCCCACGGTTTGGGTAAGGGTTTGATACCAACCACCACGGTATCTTGCCAGCTGCAGCCAAACAAAGGTTCCGTTGCACGAACGATGTATGGGAAACTTTGCAGGGTGTCGGTGAAATTGTTTAGACGTAAAATTGGATTGGAAATGGTATCGTTGTTAAGCCCCAACGAAGGCTGCCACAGATATCGATAACCGCTTCGTGGTAGTTCTCCCAAACTGTGTGAAAAATCAGTACAGAAATTGGTATCAATTCCGGCAAACACCAAGGGTAACGGGTGAACCCGAATCGAGAAAGTATCGTAAGAAAGACAGCCCGTAACGGTATTCATGACTTTTCTAAAATAAACGAGGGTGTCGTCGATGGTATTTCGATTTAGCCAAAAAAAGGTGGGTTGGGATACGGTAGAATCGTTTAACCCGATTCCTGGTGCCCATTGGTAGGAACGTTGGGGTTCTGAAGGTTGTCCAATGACCAATGATGTTCCCGAACAGATGGTGGTGTCATTTTGAGCAATGATGGATGGTTCGGGATGAATGAAAACATTTTTACGTAGGGTATCCAAGGTGCAACCAAATTCGGTTACTTCAAGTACTTTAAGAGTCTGAATCCCGAAGTTTTTCCACGTGGCACTAATGGCTTGACTACCCCTGGGCAAAATGGTAGTGGAATCAATCTGAGTTCCCCACCAGATGAATTGTGAGGTGGGATATCCATTAAGTTGGAAACTGCCGGGGACCTTCAAACACAAGGTGTCAGGGCCTAGGATTGGAATACGTTGAGGTAAAGGATGAATGTTGACCCGGGTTGTAACCGGTGTTCCCTCACATGGAAATGAGCTTCGCTCCAAAACGGTTACCACGCCTGTTCCAATGGAATTGGGCCATCGAACCAAAATGCTCGGAGTCCCTTGTCCGCTAATGATCAAACCATTCGTTACTTGCCAAGTGTAGGTAGATCCCGTGGTTGGTATAACCGAATATCGCGTAGAGTCCTGCCCTGCGCATACATCGGTATCCCCAACAGGAGGAACGGTAATGAGTAAAGCATTTTTAAGAACATTTTTCACAACACTATCACCAACACATCCATATCGATTGGTTGGAATAACTTTTACCCAGCCATTTCCTGGACCTCCCCAGTTAACCCTTAGGGTATCGGAGCCTTGTCCACCTGCTATGCTTCCTCCCAAAACACTCCATTGATACGTACTTCCAGAATCAAGGTCAACCCAATATTGTACTCCCGCAATGAACGGACATACCGATGGGTTTCCATAAAGTGAGTCAATTTTTGCTCGATTGATAAAAATTAAGGTGGAATCAGGATCTCCTAAACAACCAATGGAATCTCTTTCTTGAATGATGATAAAACCGGTATCTGAAACACCCCAATTACACGTAATGGATGTATTCAATCGTTGTGTAATCGTTCCACCTACAATGTTCCAAGTATAGGTAGATCCAAGGTTAGGGACAACATTGTAGGTTAATCCCGTACTATTTTTGCAGGGAAAGAAATTTCCTTGAACAATAGGTTTTGCTGGTTTATTTAAAACCGTTACAAGAACCGAATCCTGGGAAAAACAACCGTTGCGATTGGTAGTAAGGAGGTAGGGATAAGTTACGGGCACCTGAGTTGAATTTTGTAGGTGAACACTCGGTTGTGCCCTAGAAGAATCGTTTAGCCCCAATGAAGGAGTCCATAAATAGCTGTGATTGGGAAGTGCACTACTCCCTATGATTCCAGACACATCGTTGCAAATACGAATATCTGGCCCTGCATTTGCGATGGCATTTGGACGAACTGTAATTCGTATCGTATCAGTGGTTCTGCAATTATCTAAATTACGAAAAGCAGAAACAACAAGAACTTTATTGATGTTTGAATTGGTGGTGTTGGAAAAATTGAAAGTTGGATTAGGGAGGTTGGAAGTAAATGACCCGCCAATTTCACTCCAAGTATAGGCTATTGCGGAATTGAAATTTTGACCTGTGGAAAAGGGGATACCTGGACAAACGGTAGTGTCGTTACCAGCAAAAACATCAACCTTTGGTCGTACGGAAAATCGAATAATGGCTGAATCTGAACAACCTGTTGTGGTGTCGATAACGGTTAATTGAAAGAGACGCTGCTGTTGGCTTGAAGTGTTATTGAAGGCCATGAAAGCAGCGGTTGGCGAAAGCGGATTTTGTAAGTTCGTGGTTGGTGTCCAAGAATATTTGTTCTGAGGAGCAACTTGAAGCGCTTGTAAAATAACGAATTCTCCCGGACAAGCTGGATTTGGATTCGCTTGGGAGGCTGAAGAAGGTTTCGCATTAACCCGGAAATTTGAGAACAACGTATCTCCCTTGCAACCTACAGTGGAAGTTTCAATGGCTCGAATTTGAACATTTCCACCTCCAGCTGGCATTTGAACAATCAGTCGATTGGTGCCTTGTCCACCCAAAATCGTTCCAGCTGAAATCAGCCATTGGTAACTAGAAGTGTCGCCTCCGTTGGTCCTAAACGTGTCGATAGTACCCTCGCACAAGCGATTAGGTCCAATAATGCCAGTAGCTGTTGTTGATTTTAAAACCGTTACCCGATAATTGAAGTAACTTGTTTTTTTCGGACAACCTTGGTCTTGGGCGGCAATGGTAAACTCATAAGGAGCATTTCTTCGGTGTGCGCAACTGGTTTGCCAATTAAACGAGCCATTTACGGTTCCTATTCCACGGGTTACCGTTAACGTTGGAAATGGTTGAGCTATTCCATTCGCTGCCGGATTTGCGAGTGTTCCCGTTGCTGTTAAATATACGGAATCGATATCGCGAATGGTGATGGGAAATGAAATCAAACTGCCTTCAACCACCGTGAGGTTGGTTTGTCCAGACCCGTTGGTTTGCCCCGGTCCGGGTGGTGTAACGGTTAATCGAGGAGGGGTGTTACTTGGGCAATTCCCAACCAAAAATTGGATATCTCTTCGGGTAGAGCTGATCAATACTCCATTTCGAAACTCATTGATATTAACGGCAACGATGTAATTTCCCGTTGTGGTTGAATTGTAATAGGTAATTCCAGAAATAGGGTCGATGAAGTTGTATCCGGTTGGTCCAAATGGCAGATTGGTGCTAAAGTTGGGATTGTAAGTAATGGGTTGAGGTGGATTTAAAACATCTCCGATATTGTACTGTGGGACAGGGTTTCCTGTTGAACCACCAGCATAAGGATGA
>JAIYBD010000010.1 GCA_027488715.1 Bacteroidota bacterium
CGATCCAAATATTCAATGGACGATTTAGGCTGACCATTTTGGGCAAAATAATTGGCCATTTCCAAATAATTGGTGGCTTCTTGGGGTTTAATTTGGATGAGCTTCTCGTACGCCTCTTTCACCACGGCCACTTTTTGACCTTGGGTAGAAAGTTGGGCATATAAATGCAAAAACCAATAGTTAGTGGGCTCGGCTTGAACGGCTTTTTGGGATTGTTCCCATGCTCGTTGAAGCTGGTTATTTTCCAAAGAGATGCGCGCCATTTGGTACCAAGCATTTCCTGATTGGGGGTGAAGCGCGCTGGCTTTTTCGTACCATTTGTACGCATCGGCCATTTGATTTCGCTGTCGAGCCGCCTCGGCCTGAAAGAAATAATCGTCGAACAAATCGCGCTGTTCAGCCGATAAAGAAATTGATTTGGTGCTATTTTTTGGATGGGAAACGCACCCCAAACAAAAAAGGAAGAAGATAAATCCGAAATGTTTCATCGAACCCCCGTACTTCCAAATCCGCCTTCTCCCCTGTTGGTTTCGCTCAACTGTTGTGTTTCTTCCCATGAAATTCGTTCGTATTTGGCCAAAACGGCTTGCGCAACGCGCTCACCGGGTTGAATAACGAAATCTTCACGTCCGAGGTTGACCAAGATTACGCCAATTTCTCCACGATAGTCGGCATCGATGGTGCCGGGAGCGTTGAGAACGGTAACGCCAAATTTCGCCGCCAAGCCCGATCGAGGCCGGATCTGCATTTCGGTGCCGGAGGGCAATGCCACGTAAAGGCCCGTTGGAACGATGGTACGTGAACCGGGTTCCAAGACAACGGGAGCGGCGAGATGTGCCCGCAAATCCATGCCAGCAGAACTTTCGGTTGCGTATTCGGGCAACGAATACGGTGATTTATTGATGATGGAAACGGTCATGAACTTATTGATAAATGCGTAAGGTATTGTTGGATGGGCTGTAACTGGTTTGGTAGGTGCGCAAGGGTAAGGAGGCGGGAGCATTGAGAACCTGCCCATCGAAGGTAAAACGGCTTCCGCAGCACGGACATTCCAACCAAATTTCATCGGAACTGATGTTCACTCGTGCGCAGGAATCGGTATAACGATAGGAACAAGTTCGTTCAACGGCAGAAAACGATTCCGGCCCATTTCGATAGATAACGATTCCTTTTCCGCCGTAACTGGGTTGAATGGTAGCAGCCCCACCAAAATTTTTTAATTTAAGGAAGGTCGGATCGTCCAAAGAAATAAAAACATCAACCGGATAAGCTGGAACCCAGTCGGGGTTATTTCGATTGCAGCCCCAAAGAATCCATGAAAAACACAGCATCGTGGCTATCCATCCCGATCTTTTTTTCATGGTTTTACTTCGCTACCTTTTTGATTTCGTCGGCTAAAATATATTCGTCGCCATCAACATAAGAATTGTGCTGATATACAATATTTCCTTTTTTATCCAGCAAAATAGTATAAGGAACTGTTTGGAAATTGATAGCCCGTTTCATGTCTTCGTTCGGATCCAATAGAACTGTAAAGGGCCATTGAGTGGCATTGACATAACTTTTTACCTTATCGGTGTTGCGGGCATCGTCCACACTAATGGCAATGATTTCCACTCCGTAATCCTCTTTCCATTGGTCGTAAATATCGGCAATGTTGTTCAATTCCTTTTTGCAGGGGGAACACCACGTTGCCCAAAAGGAAATCACCACCGGCTTACCTGATTTAGCAAAATCTTGAATATCAACAGACTGTCCCTTCAAGTTTTTGAGTTTTACGCTTGGGAGCCCAGGGGCATCAGCTGAAACAAAAAACAATGCCGATAGGGCAAAGAGGGAAATGGAGAGGGTTTTTAAGAGCTTTTTCATCGTGTTAAAATTAACGAGTTTCTCGGCGTTTTTCAAGAATGATGCCAAAAAAATTCACCTACCTTTGCAAATATGAGTGGGAAGCATACTTCGGTTGTTCAGGCCGCCTTGCTGGTTCAACATTTGTACGATTACGGAATGCGGCATGCCGTGGTATGTCCAGGATCGCGCAATGCTCCCATCATTCACGCCTTGGTTGCTCATGGTGGATGGCAATTGGCGAGTGTGGTGGACGAACGAAATGCGGGTTTTCAGGCGCTGGGAATGAGCATTGGCCTGGGTATGAAACCCGTTATGGTGGTCACGACCAGCGGAACGGCAGCATTGAATTTGGCCTCATCCGTGGCTGAAGCCGATCTCATGGACATTCCTCTTTTTGCAATCACGGCCGATCGGCCCAAAGAGTGGATTGGTCAGCAAGACAATCAATCTATCGTTCAATCGAATATTTTCCAGCCGTTTGTTCGCTATTCCTCAGAATTTCTTCAAGGTAAAAATCAGGATTTTTCTTGGTTCAATGCCCAAAAAATTGCTGAAGCATGGATGGCATCCCAAACTCCTCGTCGAGGTCCGGTGCACCTAAATATTCCCATTGCTGAGCCTTTTTATGAAGCGTTAAAGGAGCCCGTTCAGCTTCCACCTTCTTCAAAATTTACATTACCTAAGGCTATGCCTTTGGATTTGAAAGATGAGAAAGCTGAGCTTCATGGCAAAAAAATCTTGCTCGTTGCTGGTCAATCGACAGATTATGACGCGGAAGTTTTTTCGGCTTGGCAATCGCTTCCTCAAGCTTTTGTTTTTTCGGAGCGTTTGGGAAATCTTCCTGCCATTGACGGTTGGATTTCGGAAGGCGCCTGTTTGGATTTAGATTTTAACGCTGCGAAGGCGCCTGACTTGGTGATTTATTTCGGCGGACCCATCGTTTCTAAGCGAATGAAACACTACTTACGTCAACTTTCGGTTCCTTTTTGGACCATTGGAACGACGTTTTTTTAAAAAAAAAAAAAAAAAATTCACCGCTACCTGCTTGGAAACATCAACGAGGTATTGAGTGCGTTAC
>JAIYBD010000114.1 GCA_027488715.1 Bacteroidota bacterium
CACAAAATCGAAAAAAACGAATCATAACTACAGGTCGTGTAAGGCAGAAAAGTAAGAAAACGGGTACAAATTCAAGAGGTCTTTTTCCGGGATTCTCAAGGCTGATAAGCGAAGCAGGTCCAAACTTTTTTTGATAGTCGATACGTCCTTTTTTTCCTTGTTTTGAAGCAAAAGAAATGGAAAATTCCTTGGATAACGTTTGGAACTTGTACCTCAAAAATGGAGTTTGAGATGGAAAAGAATACTCGAAGAAAAGAATGTGCTTCACCCTTCAAAGATATTCAATGAAAGCAGCATTTTTATTTGTAGGGTGTAACATCAAAAATTTCCGTCGCAAAATCATATTCCTGGGGATCGTTGGAGGCGATCATCACCAACCGATGGGCCCCATTTTTTTGACAGATGTTTCGGTACCAGGAAATTCCCGCTGCATCCAAGTTGGTGCACGGCTCGTCGAGTAACCATACGGGAACGTCGGCAAAAACTACGGTCATCAGCTTAATCCGTTGCCGCATCCCCGAACTCAATTGATGTAAAAACTTGTTTCTCGCTTCCCAAAGACCCAACTCCTGAAGAACCTCGTCCAAGGAAGTGCCTGGGATCATGGGTTTGATGGAAAAGTGCCATTGAAGGGCCTCCAATACGGTAAAATCCTCAACCAAATCCAATCCTGGTGCGCACCAAACCACATTTTGGTACCACTTTTCATCGTCGATTGGGTTTGGATTCTCGTGGGAAATCTTTCCTTCCGAAGGGCTCAACAATCCGGCCGCTACTTGGAGCAGGGTAGATTTACCGGAGCCGTTGCGGCCAGTAATAGCATACGTCTTTCCCGATTCAAAAACCTTGCTGATCTTTCGAAAAATCCACTCGTAGTGATACCTTCGACCAACTTCTTCGAAAATAATTTTCATTCGCTGTTCTGACTTCTCGGGCTATAGCCTTTCATCACCCCGCGCTTACTTTCTCGTACAAAAGTAACGATCTCATCCCGTTCATCGGTAACATTGATATTGGATTCGATGTAGGCCAAAGCCTTGTTGAAGGGACGCGCTTTTAGAAATAATTCGCGGTACACGTCTTGAATATTTTGAACCTGTTCGTTGGTGTATCCCCTTCGTTTCAAACCGATGCTGTTCACTCCAATGTAACTCAAGGGTTCACGGCCGGCTTTGCAATAGGGCGGAATATCCTTTCTCACCAAAGAACCGCCAGAAACCATGCTATGGCGGCCAATTTTTACGAATTGATGCACGGCCGAGATGCCGCCAACAATGGCATAATCTTCAATTTCAATATGGCCAGCCAACTGAACGGAGTTGGCCAAAATGATGTGATCGCCCAAAATACAATCGTGGGCTACGTGAACATAGGCCATCAATAAGCAATGATTCCCAACCACGGTTTTCCATTGGTCGGTGGTCCCCCGATTGATCGTAACACATTCCCGAATAATGGTATTATCGCCAATGATGGTTTCGGTTTTTTCACCTTTGTATTTCAAGTCCTGAGGAGGGGCAGATACCACAGCTCCGGGGAATATCTTGCAATTTTTACCAATTCGCGCTCCATCCATGATGGTTACGTTGGAACCAATCCACGTACCCTCGCCAATTTCAACATCTTTGCAAATGGTCGCGAAGGGTTCAATAACAACATTATCGGCAATTTTTGCTTCTCGGTGAATGTAGGCTAACGGTTGGTTCATGGCTGTTTTTTTACGAGTTGGGCCATCAATTCAGCTTCAGAAACAATTCGCTCCCCAACCATAGCAACCCCTTTCATTTGGCAGATGCCTCGGCGAATAGGAGCCGTTAACTCTAGTCGTAACGTTAGCGTATCGCCGGGAACCACTTTGTCTTTGAATTTACAATTTTCAATTTTTAGGAAGTAAGTCCAATAATCACTGGGTTTTCCTTCCATGGCATGCAAGCATAAAATACCTCCAACCTGAGCCATCGCTTCAATTTGCAATACACCGGGCATCACCGGGTTCGATGGGAAATGACCCATGAAATAATTTTCATTGAAGGTCACATTTTTAATTCCCACAACGTGCTTATCGCTCATTTCCATGATTTTATCTACCATCACGAAAGGATAGCGGTGTGGTAAGGTTTCCAAAATTTCCAAAATATCAAATTTGGGTTTTTGGTTGGGAGGGTATTGAATATAGGTTGTTGACGATTTTTGCTTTTTTGCGTACTTTTTGAGCAATTTCGCAAATTCAACGTTCGCGGCGTGTCCGGGTTTGGAAGCGAGAATATGGCCCTTGATGGGCATTCCCACCAGCGCTAAATCACCTACCATGTCCAACAATTTGTGGCGCGCTGGTTCGTTGATGAACCTTAATTCTACGTTGTTCAGAATTCCTTCTTTGGCAACACTCACCGTTTCCTTCTGGAATAACGTGGCCAAACGAGCCAATTCATCCTCTTCAATGGCACGATCCACGACAACGATGGCGTTGTTCAAATCGCCGCCCTTGATCAAACCGTTTTCCAACAAGGCCTCTAACTCGTGGAGGAAACAGAAGGTGCGACTGGCCGCCACTTCTGCCTTGAAATTTTCAATGTGGTTCAAAACCGCATGTTGGCTTCCCAAAACGGGCGATTTATAATCGATCATAGCCGTGATACGGTACGTATCGTGAGGAATGACCATCATTTCTACGTCCTTGATTTTGTCGTAAAAACGAATATCTTCTTTGATTTCCAAATATTCGCGGTACTGACTTTGGGCTACGATTTCACATTGCTCGAGAACCTCCACAAACGGAAGCGAACTTCCGTCCATGATCGGCATTTCTACCGCATTGATCTCCAACAAAATATTGTCAATTTGCAATCCAACCAAGGCAGCCAAAACGTGCTCAACGGTTTGAACTCGAACGCCATGCTGCTCGAGGGTGGTTCCTCGGGAAACGTCAACCACCAAATCGGCATCGGCCGGAATTTTAGCATCCGGCCCTAAATCACTTCTCCAAAAAACAATTCCATGATTTTCAGGTGCCGGATGAAAAGTTAAGGTTGTAGAAACTCCGGTGTGAAGGCCACTTCCGGAAATGGAACACGATTGAACGATGGTTTGTTGACGGTCTTGCATGGCTAATGGTCAAGGATAATGCAAAGATGTTACGAATTTTTGTCTTTTGGTTGATTTCGATGGAGCAATTCTAATTTTTCGATTCTTTTCACGATTTCCGGCAATTTTCTCAGGAAAGATAACGCTTTCATGGAGTCCATGTACTCCATCAGAGGAGTTCCATTCCATTTTTTTCCGGGTTCGTTGATGGTTCGATTTACCCCACTTTGGGCGCCCACCGTGGTGCGATCGGCCACTTGAATATGTCCGGCAAAACCAGCTTGTCCGCCCACCACCATATTTTTTCCTAAAACAGCGCTTCCTGAAATCCCAGTTTGGGCAGCAATCACGGTATTTTCTCCAATCACCACATTGTGAGCCACTTGAACCAAATTATCCAATTTCACTCCATCTTTCAATTCGGTGCTGCCCATCATGGCGCGGTCAATCACGCAATTCGCCCCAATTTCAACCCGATTTCCGATCACCACATTTCCGGTTTGTGGAACTTTTCGATACGTTCCATCGGCTTGGGGAGCAAAACCAAACCCATCGGAACCAATCACCGTATTCGAATGAACGATCACTTCACTTCCGATTTGGCAATGGGGATACACTTTTACACCGGAATGAAGAACGGTATTTTCTCCAACATGAACTCCGGTGCCAATCCAAGTATGAGGACCCACGTGAACCCCTTCACCCACTCTTGCCGAAGCCTCCACCACCGAAAAGGCATCAATCCATGCCTTAGGATGAACGTCTGCCTTTTCATCCACCCATGCCAACGGATGAATTCCCGACTTTCGTTGGGTTTCTCCCTGGAAAAATTCCAAGAGTTCCGAAAAGCGAGCATAGGCAGAATCCACCACCACAAACGTTTGATGGGGATATTGATCAAGTGGAAA
>JAIYBD010000096.1 GCA_027488715.1 Bacteroidota bacterium
CAAGACGGTGCTTTGAATTTGAAAGCTGCGGAGGAGTTCGTGTTGGTGCACGGCAGGCCCCATTCGGCGGTGATTAAGTTTTAAGAAAAAAGGGGGCTGATGCCCCCTTTTTTTATCCTTCTGCTAAAATCCCATGCATCACTTCGTACACCTCGAATACTTCTTCGAAGCGGTTGTACAAAGGCACCGGTGCGAAACGAATCACATTCGGTTCCCGCCAATCGGTAAGGACGCCTTTGGTATGTAGGGCATTGAACAATTCCTTGCCTCGAGGACCCGCCAAAAGACTCACCTGGCATCCGCGTTCGTGTTCGTTGGCGGGGGTAATGACTTCAATTTGCGCATTGGGGAATTCGGTGGCTACGCGATTCAACAAGAAATGCGCAAATCCCGAAAGCTTCAGCGATTTTTCCCGCAAGCGGTTCATGCCCACTTCGTCGAAAATTTCCAAGGAAGCCAAATGGGCGGCCATCGGCAGAATTTGAGCGTTGCTCAACTGCCAACCGTCGGCGCCCACCATCGGAATAAAACCTTTTTTCATCAAAAACCGCTCGTCTTCCTTGTGTCCCCACCAACCTGCAAAACGAGGGAGCTCGGGGTTGTTCTCGTGGCGTTGGTGAACAAAACATCCCGAGGTGCCGCCAGGGCCGGAGTTCAAATATTTGTACGAACACCAAACGGCAAAATCCACGTTCCAATCGTGCAATTGCAAGGGCAAATTTCCAGCTGCGTGGGCCAGATCGAATCCGGCAACGGCTCCAATTTCGTGGGCCTTTTCGGTGATGGACTTCAGATCAAAAAATTGACCGGTGTAGTAATTCACTCCTCCCATCATGACCAAGGCGATCTCATCGCGGTGGGATTCGAGGGTGCTCAAAACATCTTCTAAATGGAGGGTATGTTCGCCGGCTCTGGGGTGCAACTCAATGAGGTGTTCGTTGGGATCGAGTCCGTGGAACTTGAGTTGACTTTCGAGGGCGTATTGATCGGACGGAAAAGCACCGCCTTCGCAAACGATTTTGGTTCGTTTTCCTTGGGGGCGGAAGAAGCTCACCATCATGAAATGAAGGTTGGAGGTGAGGTTATTCATCACCACCACTTCGGAGGGAAGGGCGCCAACAACGCGAGCAGCTTTTTCTTTGAGAAAATGGTGGTAAGGTTTCCACGGGCGAACGGCCTCGAAATGACCTTCTACACCCATTTCGGCCCAATCGTTCAATTCGGTTTCAATGTATTCCCGGGCCGATTTTGGCATGGCTCCCAACGAATTTCCAGTGAGGTAAATGCAGGGTTTGCCATGCAATTTGGGAATGTGGAAGCGATCGCGGTAGCTGGAAAGAGGATCTTCCTGATCCATCTGTTGGGCGAATGCCCGACTGGCTTCGAAGTTCATCGGCATTAGAACAATCCGTTTAGTTCGGCATCGATTTTCGAGATGATGGATCCCAAGTGTTCCTCGTTTCGTTCGTAATCCAACTCATCGATGGGGATGATTAAAACTTTTCCCTTATCGTAAGTAGAAATCCACGCCTCATAGCGTTCGTTTAGGCGTTTGAGGTAATCGAGTCGAATGCCGTCTTCGTATTCTCTTCCGCGCTTTTGAATGTTGTTCACCAGGGCGGGAACGGATGCGCGAAGGTAGATCATCAAATCAGGCGGGGAGATCAACTCGCTCATGGTATCGAACAAGTTCTTGTAATTGGTAAAATCACGTGAGCTCATCAATCCCATGCTGTGCAGGTTGGGAGCAAAGATGAAGGCATCTTCGTAGATGGTTCGATCTTGGATCACGCTTTTTTCCGACTTTTGGATATCAACGATTTGTTGGAATCGGTTGTGGAGGAAGAAGATCTGTAAGTTGAAACTCCAACGCTGCATGTCGTTGTAAAAATCGTTCAAGTACGGGTTATCGTCAACCGTTTCGAATTGGGTTTCCCACTGGTAATGTTTGGCGAGCAAACGGGTGAGGGTTGTTTTCCCGGCTCCGATGTTTCCTGCGATGGCTACGTGCATGGTTTTCGTTGATTAAAATGGTTTGAATCCCCACAGATCGCGTACTTCTTGCAGGGTTTTAGAGGATGATTCGCGGGCTTTTTCAGCACCGTCTTTCAATACGCGGTTGATCAATGCTGTATCGTTTTCAATATCAACGATGCGTTCCCGGATGGGGGCAATGAACGCGAGGGTATCTTCGGCCAATTGTTTTTTGAGATCTCCGTAACGGATGGAGCAATCGGCATAGGTTTTTTTGTAGTGTTTCACCACATCAGGGGTTGAAACCAAGCCCAAAAGGGTGAACAAATTCTGGATGAAAACGGGCGGCTTGGAATTCGGTTCCGTTGGCCCTTGGTCGGTTAATGCCCGCATGATTTTTTTGCGGGTCACCTCGGGGGCATCAGCCAAATAAATGGCGTTGTTTTCCCCTTCGCTTTTCCCCATTTTTCCACTTCCGTCAAGTCCGGGAACTTTCACCAGTTGTTTGCCAAAGTTGTAGGCCACGGGTTCGGGGAAAACATCCATTCCGTGGAAGTGATTGAATCGACGGGCAAAGGTTCTGGTCATTTCCAAATGTTGCTCTTGGTCTTTGCCAACGGGCACTTTGTGGGCCTTGTGGATGAGGATGTCGGCCGCCATGAGAACGGGATACGTTAACAAGCCGGCATTCACATTTTCGGGTTGTTTTCGCGCTTTGTCTTTGAACGAGGTGGTTTTCATCAGCTCGCCTAGGTAGGCTTGCATGTTGAGGGCTAGGTACAATTCGAAGGTTTCAACTAGGTCGCTTTGGCGATAGATGGTTGCGGTGTTGGGGTCGATGCCACAGGCCAAGTATTCGGCGAGGACCGACCGAACGCTGGCCGACAAGGCTTTGGGATCGGGGTGGGTGGTGAGGGCGTGATAATCGGCAATAAAGAAGTAGCAGCGATTTTCTTGCTGCATGGTGATGAAGTTTTTTAAGGCTCCGAAGTAATTTCCTAAATGCAATCGCCCGGTGGAGCGAATCCCACTCACAACTGTTTCCATGGCTCGAAATTACAAATGAAGGGCGGGAATAAAAAATGAATCTCTTACCGAACTGGGATTTTGTTCTTCTAAAGAATCGTTAAAGAATTCCACCGTTTGTTAAGGGGGTACTTTTTGGCCATGAATGCTGGTTTTCAACGAGTACTTTTGTTTCCGTTCATGAATCCTCCCTCCATCCTTTTTTTGTTTTCTGCCTTATTGGTGAAGATATTCGGTCGAATTTTCCCCAAAGCGCTTGCTCCTCTTGCCTTGCGATTGTTCCTTACGCCTTTCAGCATGAAACAGCATCCCAAGGAGAAAGAGCAGATGAAACAAGCAAAAAAGTTGTTTTTAGAGCATCGGAATCACCGCATCGCAGTGTACGATTGGGGAGGAAATGGTCCGAAAATTTTATTGGTGCATGGATGGAGTGGAAGAGGGACTCAAATGGGAAGTTTGGCGCTATGGTTGCGCGATCGGGGCTATCACCCCATCAGTTTCGATGCGCCAGGCCACGGGAAAAGTACAGGAAATACCTGCTCATTGCTGGCGTTTTCAGAAACGATCAATTTCCTTCAGGAAGAATTTCACATGGTGATGGCCATCGGCCATAGTTTGGGAGGCGCTTCGCTCATTCTATCTCAATCCATGGGGCAACGATTTTTCCAATTGGCCACCATCGCCGCCCCATCTTCCGTAGCGGATGCCATGACTCATTTTGGGAAAAAGTTTGGGTGGAACTCGAAGTTGTTGGCCACCACCATGGAGTACACCGAAAATAAATTCAACACCACCCTCGAAAGCGTATCTGCTGCAAGTTTATCCCAAACCATTTGGTGCGATGGACTCATCATTCACGACGAAAACGACGACCAAGTTTCCTTGAAGAATGCAGAATTTATTCATCAAGGATGGAAAAATTCCAAGTTGTACATCACCCATCAATTGGGACATTTCAAAATTTTACATCATCCTCAAACCTTTGAGGCATTGGGTGGTTTCTTTCCAAAAGTAGATGACTCGGGAATGCCAATTTCCTAAGAATCTCTTTTTTGGAAAAACAAACCTCATGAATTTAGAAGATCTACAAGTGTACCAGAAAGCCATGGAATTGGCGGAAGAGATTTGGAAACTTACTCAAAATTGGGACGGTGATGCTGCGGAGCTTCGCCATCAAACCCGACAATCTTTCGATGCTTGGGCCATTTATCTTTCTCTGGGATACGGACAGTACCAAAGTGCAGAAAAATTAAAACACATCCACGAATGCAAAGGCCAAGTATTGGTGTCAAAAACCTTGCTTCAAAAAGCGTTAAACCGCGGATTTTTATCTACAGAGTCGTTTGATTTTTTTCATGAAGAGATGGAGCAATACTTGGTTCGGTTGAACAATTACATTAAATCCATCCATCGCAGGGGCAGTCATTCTCCTTCTCGAAGTCACCGTTCCGAATCTTATTCCCCGAAAGGTGAAGAAGATTCCGTCTTGGATGGTACTTTTGCGTACCGAAATCACGAAGAAGATGGCTACAACTCGAATTTGGACACCTATTAAGGAATACTCCGAAATCCTTTTTGAATACCACGAAGGGATTGCAAAAATTACCATTAACCGACCACGTTACCGCAACGCCTTCACCCCCAAAACGGTGATGGAAATGTGTGATGCCATGGTCATTTGCCGGGAAAGTCAAGATATTTACACTGTAATCCTCACCGGAGCGGGCGACAAAGCTTTCTGCTCAGGGGGAGATCAAAACATCAAGACCATTGGCGGATACAAAGACGAAAGCGGCGTTCCTCGCCTCAACGTTTTGGATCTGCAACGATTGATTCGTTCCATTCCCAAGCCGGTGGTGGCGATGGTAAACGGATTCGCTATTGGTGGCGGACATGTTTTGCAAGTGGTTTGCGATCTTTCCATCGCTTCAGAAAACGCCATCTTCGGGCAAACCGGACCCAAAGTAGGTTCGTTCGATGGCGGATTTGGTTCTTCCTATTTGGCACGAATTGTTGGTCAGAAAAAAGCACGGGAAATTTGGTTCCTCTGTCGTCAATATTCCGCTCAGCAAGCGTTGGATATGGGATTGGTGAACCACGTTGTTCCTTTTGAACAATTGGAAGATGAAACCGTACAATGGTGCAATGAGATGATGGATAAAAGTCCGTTGGCTTTGCGCATGATTAAAATGGGATTGAATGCCGAATTGGATGGCCAAGCTGGAATTCAAGAATTAGCAGGAAATGCAACCTTGTTGTATTACTTCACCGAAGAATCTCAGGAAGGACGCAAGGCATTCCTCGAAAAACGAAAGCCCGATTTTAAGAAATTCCCTAAATTCCCATAATAATCCAATCGGATGTTGAATAACGATCGCCAACGGTTGCGGTTCATGGCAGCCATCGAAGGAATTTCCTACTTGCTATTGGTGGGAATTGCCGTTCCTGTAAAATATTTCATGAACGACCCGACTTTGGTCAAATGGATTGGCCAAATTCACGGCATCTTTTTCATTGCTTTTTTGGTTCTCAGCGTAACCTACGCTCGAAAACACCAATGGAAATTTTTGACTTTAATTTGGTTTCTGCTCGTTTCTAGTTTCATTCCATTTGGCACCTTTTACATGGATCGAAAACTCCTAAAATAGAAGAGTTCGATCAAAATTTTGGACAAGAAGCCGTATATTTGCGGCACAATTTGGCTCCGTAGTTCAATGGATAGAATATCAGATTCCGGTTCTGAGGGTTGGGGGTTCGAGTCCCTCCGGAGTCACTAAAATTATCAAAAATGCGTTTTTTATTTGGATTTCTTTTCTTGTGGATGAGTAGCATTGTCTTTGCTCAAGGTCCCGTTACTCCTCGAAAATCTCCGGTAACCATCGCAAAAGTTAATGCCGGAACCACCTACATCAAGGTGGTTTATTCCCAGCCGCACAAAAACGAACGTTCCATTTTTGGGGAATTGGTTCCCTTTGAAAAGTTGTGGCGTTTGGGTGCCAATGAGGCTACCGAATTGCACGTTACCAAACCCATCACCATGGGCGGAAAGAAAATTCCATCAGGTACTTACTCGCTATTTGCCATTCCGCATTCCAACTCTTGGACCATTATTGTTTCCAAGCAATTGGGATTATGGGGCTCTTTCGATTACGATTCCGAACAAGATTTGTGTAGATTTGATGTGAAAACCCAAAAAACAGATGTAGAATGGGAACCCTTTACCATCAAAATCGATCCCGACGGGAAAAATTACACCCTTTCCATGATGTGGGACATGACGCAAGTGCGCATCCCTATCAAAGCCAAATAATCGGCTTTCTTCTTTTTCTACTGCTTTCTTTTGGCTTAAAGGCCCAACCTTTCGATCCGTTTTCCGCCGGAAATACGACACCAACTTACGCCCAAATCGTAGGCTTTTACGAGAAACTCCATCAGCAATATCCCAACATTACTCGGTGGGAAACCCTCGGCCCTTCCGATGCCGGATTCCCTCTTCGTGTTTTTCTTATCGTTCCTCCACTTCAAGAGCCTTTGGGAAAAGAGCTTTCGAATCTTGCCCCGATTCGGGTTTTGATCAATAACGGCATTCATCCCGGCGAACCCGAGGGCATCAATGCCTCCATGCGATTGGCCCAAAATGTGTTGAGCGGCCGATTAAAATGGAAGCATGGCGAGCGGTTTACGTTGGCCATCGTTCCCGTGTA
>JAIYBD010000012.1 GCA_027488715.1 Bacteroidota bacterium
CACGTTGGCGCACCCAATACCACTCCGAAAGGAGTATTGGCCCGCTGGTTGTTGGCGTTGTTATCGGTAGGAAAAAGATGGTGCATATCGGAAAGCATGGGCGTTGCCGAGCTGAAAAAACTTTGAGGAAACGTGTGCTCGCAGTTGAAATCGTTCGGGGTATTTTGAACTTGGGTTCGCGTGGTAAAACCCGATATCTGACGGCCGGTATACACGCATTCCAAAGTGTTGGTAGCTGCTCCGCGACCATTCGTTGCCCAATTGTCAAACCTCAAATACATGCTGTCGCGGGCTTCGTTGTACGAAAGAACCCGAAATCCTTGGTTCATTTTGGTGCGTAAGGCTTGCTTCAACGCCTCACCGCTTAAATTGGTTGACGTTGCGTAATAGGCGTTGGTGTAAACACCGTTTCCGGAAAGAAACACTGGACGTGCAAAGGCCCACCCTGCTCCAACCGTGGTTTGAACCATCATGGCCGTTTCATAACGAACGTTGTGCTTGGGAGCAAAGCGAACGAGAACGGTACGTGAACCGCCTTGAGGTATCGTAAAATCAGAGGGAGAAACCGAAAAGGCGGTATCTTGAAAAATTCCAAAAAATTGAAGCTGAATGCGAATCGAACCATTAAAATCATTGGTGATGGTCACCGGCAAGCTATCTCGTTGGGTTTCATTCAAGGTATTAAAGTTCAATTGATTCACCGATAAACGGAAAGGAACATTTCCCCAAGCATAGATAGAAAATAAGATCAAAAAAAGTGGTAGAAGTTTTTTCATATTCGTTTTGATTGAAAAAGGAGGTTGGGGTTGCTATCTAAAATCGTAAAATTCTCTTCGGCGGGTCAGTTTTAGGTCGCTCAACAAGGCCGACTTTGGTTTGAAGGTAACCATGTAACTCTTGTTGAATCCAAAAGGAACCACGCTCAAAGAAAGGTCCCAACAGTGCAAATCTCGGTACAAAGTAAAGACCGAAGAAGTCATTTTTTTCACCGTAAAATCGTAGCCCGAATTGAATCCCAGTTTAAACTTTGGGGTAAGGGCCACATCTCCATAGATCACAAAATTCTGACTAAGTGTTCCTTTCTGGGAAGGTTGAAATCCCTCTTGGAAACGAAGGACGTAATTGAAATTAACGGTATAGGGAACCGAAAAATCAAGGTAGGCGAAACGATTGCGTTCCACCATTTGTTTTTCTTCCTCGCTTCCTTCGGTAGATTTTTTCTCCTTTCCTTTCCCAGCGAAACCGCCGCTAAACGTGAACCCCGCATTTTGCATTCTCGCCATGCGGCCATCTTGTTGAAATTGATATTGCTGAATCCGAATACCGCGCTCGTTCCTCTGGTAAACGTCCCAATTGGCGTCGTACTGAATACTGAAATTCTTACTGAAATTGGTGCGGCCATTCAAGGAGAAGTTTCTCCAATGCAAGCTATCGGCCGCAAAATTGTACCCGCCATTCACTCCCAAAAAGTCGATGACCTTGATTTTCTTTTCGTGCTTAACCGTATCAGCCTTCGAAAAAACCTTGGCCTCCACCACATTCCCCAACGAAAAGTTCAAACTACCGTCTCTTCCTGCCGATGGACCACCCTTCAAACTCTGCTCAAAGATGGAATACATTCGGGTGGTTCCTGCCGTATCCACCTGAACCGATTTGAAATACCCAAACGAAGCCGCCGAAAAATCGGGCCGGTATGAGTAAAAAACACTCGGAGTAACCACATGACGAATCGCTTTCAACTTCCCACCAAACGTGTACATGCCGTAAATCATGGTGGTTAACGAGGTTTGAAAACTGTAATCGCGGTTGGTGAAAAACCCTTCCAACGTATCGGTTAGCACTTTTTGTCCGTCCCAACTTTTCGTAATGGCTTGCCGATTCCAGCGTTCGTTGAACGACAAAGATGGCGAAAGGGTGAAAAACCGAAGTGGATTTTTTGAAGTGCCTTTCCCCATTTTTATGCTGGTACTTACCGGGATGGAATGGGTCATTCCGCTCCTCATTTCCGATAAAATATTGGGCTGCAGCAGAGCGGAATCGAACGTATTGAGCTGATTGCTCAAATTCATGTTGTAGCTCACCCCGATTTGTTCGTACCATTTGGCCTCTCCAACTTGTGTTTTTTGCTTGAACGGGAAGAAACGATTCACGTTGAAGTTGGCTTCAGGGAGGAAGATATCGAACTGCCGCGTTTGGGTGTTTTGACTATGTCCGCCACTCAAACTCAAATTCCCAAACGCACCAAACGACTTGGAGTATTGCACCCTTGAATTCAAGGAATTCTGCTGAAATTGATTAGTACCAAAGGAGTTGTTTCTTAAGTAACCCGCTGTTCCCGCTTCTACATGCGCACCAAAGGTGGTTCCCGGATTTGCTTTTGCATCTTGTTGATGGTCCCAAGTCACCCGAAAATCAGGCTGCACCCGAAAATCAGGTCCTTCCGGATCTCCAAATCGAAATCGTGAATAATTCACACTCACATTACCCGAGTAACGGTAGCGTTTCACATACATGGAGCTTACCCCAAGACGATAGGAGCCCGTGGTGTACAAATCGCCTTTCAAACTCAAGTTGAAATACGGGCTTCCTCCGTAATAAAATCCGCCATTGCGAAGAAAGTACCCCTGGCTAGGACTGAATCCGGGTTCGGGCGGGAGAAGTCCGCTTCGGTTTCCTTTCTTTTGTGGGAAAATCCCAAATGGAACTCCAACTGGAGTTTTTGCGCCCAATACCACCAAATTTGCCGGACCAAAAACCACCAGGTTGTTGCGCATAACCTTTGCCTTTCCGATGTTGAAATAAAAGTGCGGATGATCGGCATTGCAGGTGGTGAGTTTCATGTTTTGAGCGAAGTAGGTGGAATCGTTTTCCATTTTCGCCACTTTCGCATGCAGATAGGCTTCCCCGTCGTGGGCTTTGCTGTTCCACACCTTGGCTTTTTTGGTTTCAAACTGATACAGAATTTTATCGGCATCCATGGTTTGGTCCTTGGAAACGAAATGGGGGAATTCGATTTTTTTTCCTAACGAGTCGAAGGGCTCGGCCAACAGGGTTTTCTTTTTTCGATCGAGAACGATGTGGCCGGCTTGGAGTTGGATGGATTGATATTTCACCTCGGCCTTTTTCCACAAATGAATGGATTCCTCGGCTTGGTTCAGCACCATCGAATCGGCCGAAGTGCCAAAAACGGGTTCATTGAAATCGGCTCCCAATTCAAACGTGTCCAAAGGAGGAACTAGAAATCGAATCGAGTCGGAGGTGGATTTTGGTTGCACGGCAGGAATCGCGGTTGTTGAAACTGCTTTTTTCCTCCCTTTTTTGGTTTGATTTTTGTTAGGTTGCCCAAAAATGTGAACAACACCCAGCAAAAAAACGAAAATGGTGCAAAAGAAATGATGAAAACGAATCACCCGAAACGACTTACCCTTTTATTTTTGTACAAAATAACGGCATTTTCTTGGTTTAAGCGTGAAAAGACGATGAAAAAATCCATCTTTTTAATTTTCGGCATCACTGCCTTCAGTTTGATGGGGTTTCGAGCCACCAATCAATCCGTTCGAAAAGTTCGAACGGTCGTCATTGATGCAGGCCACGGCGGACACGATGCCGGTTGCAAAAGCGTTTCGGGGAAGTACGAAAAAAATGTTGCTCTTGACGTTGCATTGCTGGTGGGAGAATACCTCGAGAAAAATTTCCCAGAATTAAAAGTGATTTACACCCGTAAGACCGACACCTTCATTGCCCTGTACCAACGTGCGAACATTGCGAACCGAGCCAATGCCGATGTCTTCATCTCCATTCACTGCAATTCGGGAAAAGGCGCAAAGGGAACTGAAACTTTCGCCCTCGGAGTACACCGTTATGAAGAAAATTTGGAAGTGGCGAAAAGAGAAAACGGCGTTATCCTCCTCGAAAAAGATTACCAAAAACACTACGATGGGTTCGATCCTAAAGAACCCGAAACCATGATTTTCCTCGCTTCTCAACAACAGCAGTTTCAAAGTGAATCGCTTTTGCTAGCCGATTTTATCCAAAAACAATACATTGAACATGCGAAACGCAGCAGTAGAGGCGTTAAACAACAAGGCCTTGCCGTACTCGCCGGTAGCAATATGCCCAGCGTTCTTACAGAAATAGGATTTTTAACACACCCCGACGAAGAGAAATTCTTAACTTCGCCTGAAGGAAAGCAATACGTGGCCGGATCCATTTATCGCGCCTTCAAAAACTTCAAACAATCCATCGATTCAAAAAAATGAATTTTAAAAATCATAAGGAAGTCCTCATTGGCGCATTTGCGGTTGTTATTCTTGCATGCCTTTTCTTCGGATTTTCTTATTTGCAAGGAAGAAAAATATTTTCCTCCTCCAACCAATTCGTGGTGGTTTATTCGAACGCTCAAGGATTAAAATCCTCGAATCCGGTTATGAAAAATGGATTGCAAATCGGATCCGTCATCGATATAAAAATCAATCCAAAAAATCCAGAACAAATCATTGCATTAATCGATGTTCAAGAAAGTATTGAAGTGCCTAAAAACACCGTTGCAACCATTGTTTCTGCCGATTTATTGGGAGCCAAGGCCGTTGAATTGAGCTGGGAACCCTCTACCCTACTTGCCGCTTCCGGCGATACGTTAATCGGAAAACTGGAAAATTCCCTCACCGATAAAGTTTCCAAGGAAATCCTTCCTGTGAAATTGAAAACTGAAAAAATGTTAGGATCCTTGGATGCTCTCATTCTCAATATGCAGCACTTGTTTTCTGATGAAACCATGAGCGGTGGAATGGGAAGCGTTCAAAGAACCCTCATTCACTTGGAAAAATCTTCAGAAACACTAAAAGACCTTTTGGTGGCCGAATCAGGTGCGCTGAAAAAAACCATTTCCAACTTGGAGTCGGTAACCACCAACCTGCAAAAATCGAATCAACACATTTCTTCCATCACTGCCAATACCGCAGCCCCTACCGAAAAATTAGCGAAATCCGATATCGACG
>JAIYBD010000234.1 GCA_027488715.1 Bacteroidota bacterium
ATCAATTCGAGGAACCGTGGATTTTTTGATGCAAACAACGATGGATTTTCGGAGATTCCTCGGTTGAATTTATGGGCTACCGGATTTCATGGCATTTATCAACGGAAACCTAACCGCAAATTGGAAATTTCGGCTAGTAGAATGGAGGAGTACCGATTGGGAGGAGACATGGCCAATCTTCCGGTGATTCAATTGGAACAAGTGGAGGAACGCCGACATTTGATTGGTTTGGGCAGTTTTGATTATCAGATAAATTTCAATGGAGGAAAAAGCAGTTGGATCGTTTATTCGGGTATCCAGCAAACGAAACGTCAACATTTTACGGGTATTCAACCCGACGATTCTTTAAAGAAAAAGGAATACTTGAGTCAGCCCCCCTACGGTACCTCTTTTAACCGCACTTTTCAAGGGGGGATGCAATTGAATCATCTACAAAACCTCGGGGAATTAGGCAAAAATGTATGGACATTCGGCTCAGAATTTCTTCATGATTCCATTCGAGATAACATTCCAAGTTATCGTTACAAGGTAGAGCAGAGCACCAAAAACTGGGGCTCCTTTGTTCAAAGCGATTGGGAATGGAAGAAAAAGCTGAACCTTCTTTCTGGATTGCGGCTTGATTTCCATAATTTTTTAAATCGGCCGGTGTGGAGTCCGCGGTTTGCATTGCTATTCAAGCCATCTTCTTCTACACAAATACGTTTGAATTACGGAACGGGATTTCGGGCGCCGCAAGCGTTTGATTCCGATTTGCACGTGGCGTTTGCGGGCGGTGGTGTTTCAAGGGTACGCATTTCACCCCTACTACGGGAGGAGCGATCTCAGAGTTGGAGCGGCAGCGTGAATGTAGATTACCCAACAGAAAAGTGGATTGCGGGAGGCACGTTGGAAGCATTCTCTACGAAACTAAATCGGGTGTTTGTTTTAGAAAACATTGGAGAAGATTCCTTCGGTGAAATTTTTGAGAAACGAAATGGGGCAGGAGCAATGGTGCAGGGAATAACCTTGGAGTTAAGGATGAATTATGCAAAAAAGGTTCAACTAGAAGCCGGATTCACTTCCCAACGAAGCACCTATTCCGAAGCCGTTGAGGTGATTCAGGGTTTGCCTAAACAGGTTGAATTCCTAAGAACACCTCGAAATTATGGTTTTGGAACGCTTTCCATCAAACCAAATCAGGTTTGGAGTCTTAACCTCAATGTGGTTTATACGGGCGCAATGACGATTGCACATTTTGGAGGAGCCATCAACCAACCCCAGGATCGTTTGGTACAAACGAATCCCTTTTGGGAAATCAACGCGAAGCTCAATGTTAGAGCTATTGAATCTGAAAAGATGGGGCGATGGGATTTTTTTGTGGGGGTAAGAAATGCCTTGAATGCGTACCAAACCGATTTTGATTTGGGCAAGAATCGGGACAGCAATTACATCTATGGGCCGAGCTTGCCCCGATCGGTTTATTTGGGCATCAAGTGGATGAAGTAGAATTTGTGTTGATCTTTTTTTTGTGGGTGTAGAAAAATGGCAGGCAAAAAAAAACACCCTTCGCCGGAAGAGTGTTTTGCAAAGTAAGCCGTTAAGCTCAATGGTTTCTCGTAGTCCGTAGGGGAATCGAACCCCTGTTTCCTCCGTGAAAGGGAGATGTCCTAACCCCTAGACGAACGGACCATTTTTCCTTTGCGGTTGCAAAGATAAGAATGGGAATGATTTATCCCAATACTTTTTAAAATTAGGTGCAATTATTTTTTTATGCCCCCATTTCTTTTTCTTAACCCCCTAATCTCCATATTTTTGCACAAAAATTTATTTATGAAAACCATCAACGATTTCCATTTCGCCCATAAAAAAGTCATCATGCGCGTCGATTTCAACGTGCCCCTTCATAAAGAAACCCTCCAAGTAACCGACGATACGCGCATTCGTGCCGCTGTTCCTAGTATTCAAAAGATTCTGAATGATGGCGGTTCCGTGATTTTAATGTCGCACCTCGGTCGCCCCAAAAACGGCCCCGAAGATAAATTCTCGCTCCAACACATCGTTTCCAAAGTAGCAGAGAATTTGGGGCGCCCCGTTCAATTCGCCAACGATTGCATTGGCGAAGAAGCCGTTTCCAAAGCGGCACATCTTCAAGCCGGGGAAGTGTTGTTGTTGGAAAACGTTCGTTTTTACCCCGAAGAGGAAAAGGGAAATCGGGAGTTTGCCGCTAAATTGGCCGCTCTCGGCAATTTCTACGTGAACGACGCTTTTGGTACGGCCCACCGTGCTCACGCTTCTACCACCATTTGTGCCGATTTTTTCCCCGAACAGAAAGCCGCCGGTTTGCTTCTTCATGCCGAGGTTGCCAATGCCGACAAAGTGATGAAAGAAGCCCAAGGGCCCTTCACGGCCATCATGGGCGGAGCCAAAGTGTCCGACAAAATTCTCATCATCGAAAATTTATTGGACCGCATTGATCACCTCATTATCGGAGGTGGAATGGCTTACACGTTTTGGAAAGCCCAAGGTGGAGTGATTGGAAATTCTCTTTTGGAAGAAGATCGCTTGGAAACGTGCGTGGAAATTTTGAAAAAAGCCAAAGAGAAAAATGTTTCGGTTCACCTTCCCATGGATTCAACCATTGCAGATGCCTTTTCCAACGATGCGCAAAAAACCAATTGCGAAAGCATGGGAATTCCGGCAGGATGGATGGGGTTGGACATTGGTGAAAAAGCTCGAGTAGATTTTGCTGAAGTGATTAAAAACTCCAAAACCATTCTTTGGAACGGCCCGATGGGTGTTTTTGAAATGGATTCTTTTGCAGCCGGAACTCGCACCATCGCCGAAGCCGTTGCTGCGGCCACCCACAACGGGGCTTTCAGCCTGATTGGCGGGGGCGATTCGGCGGCAGCGGTGAATAAATTCGGATTCTCCAACGCCGTTTCGTATGTTTCCACCGGAGGTGGCGCCTTGTTGGAATACATGGAAGGAAAAACCTTGCCCGGCGTTGCCGCTCTTCAATAATTTTCAACATTTTCGTCGAATTTCCATCAAATTAACTACTTTCGCACCATGTCCAATTCGCCTGTTTCCATTCCTAGAATTCGTAAACCCGAGTGGTTGAAAGTGAAAATCCCCGCTTCCGGTGATTATCAAAAAGTGAAGAAAATTGTGACCGATCATAAGCTTCACACCATTTGCCAGAGCGGAAATTGTCCGAACTTGGCCGAATGCTGGGGCGCTGGAACGGCCACCTTCATGATTCTGGGTAACGTGTGCACCCGAGGATGTTCCTTTTGCGCCGTTGCTACCGGTCGGCCTACCGAGTTGGATTTGGATGAACCCTATCGCGTGGCCGAGGCCGTGCAACTCATGGGCGTAAAACATTGCGTCATCACCTCGGTGAATCGGGATGAACTGAAAGATCGCGGGATGGCGGTTTGGGCTGCGACCGTGAATGAGGTTCGGAAGATTTCTCCCCAAACAAAATTGGAAACCCTCATTCCCGATGTGAAAGGAAATTGGGAGGCCCTGGAACTCATTTTAGAGGCCAAACCCGATGTCATTTCCCACAACCTGGAAACCGTGAAGCGTCTGTACCGAAAAGTTCGTCCGCAAGCGGTTTATGAGCGCTCCTTAGAACAAATTTCAAGAATTAAGGCTTCTGGCATTCGCACCAAAACCGGCGTCATGGTGGGTTTGGGAGAGACCAAAGAAGAAATTTTTGAGTTGATGGATGACCTTGTTGCTAACGGTTGCGATGTTTTAACGATTGGGCAGTATCTGCAACCCACCAAAATGCACTTGGCGGTGGAGGAATTTATTCATCCCGATCTATTTGCCGAGTACAAAGAAGTGGGGCTTCAAAAAGGATTTAAATTTGTAGAGAGCGGTGCTTTGGTGCGTTCATCTTACCATGCAGAAAGGCATATTTAATGTCGTACCGCAAATTTCATAAGGGCAATTCAATCGGAGAGGTTGTTCAGGAGTTGATCGATGCTTACCAAATCAAAGGCAAACTGAATGAAGTGAAAATTCATGAAGTGTGGGCCGAATGCGTTGGAAAAGTGGCTTCCAAGCACACTTCAAAACTCTTTCTGAAAGGAACTAAATTGTTCGTAGAGTTTTCAACGCCCTTGCTCAAGCACGAAGTGCACTTCCGAAAAGCAGATTTGTTGAAATTGTTGGAAGAAAAGATGGGCGAAGGAATCGTTCAAGATATCGTCCTCATTTGAGGTGATGTCCCATTTTTTCCTTCTTCGTTTCTAAATATTTTTCGTTGTGTTCGTTCGACGGAATTTGAATGGGTACACGATCCACAATTTCCAAACCGTAACCGATTAATCCGGCTCGTTTTGCAGGATTGTTGCTCATTAATTTCATTTTTGAGATACCCAAATTCCGAAGGATTTGAGCCCCAATTCCGTAATCCCGTTCGTCCATTTTAAATCCTAATGCCAAGTTGGCTTCCACGGTATCCATGCCTTGCTCTTGCAGTTTGTAGGCTTTCAATTTATTCAAAAGTCCAATTCCACGTCCTTCTTGGTTCATGTAGAGGATCACCCCTTTGCCGGCTTCTTCCACCATGCGCATGGCTGCGTGCAATTGTTCACCGCAATCGCAGCGGCAAGAGCCGAAAATATCGCCTGTTAAGCAAGAAGAGTGAACGCGAACCAACACCGGCTCATCTTTGTCCCATTTTCCTTTCACCAAGGCGAGGTGTTCTTCTTGATCGGTATGGATATGTTTGAAGGCGATGAGTTCAAAGTTTCCGTGGGCCGTTGGCATTTCAACCGCAATTTCGCGTTTGATGAGTGATTCGTTCTGCAATCGGTAGGTAATGAGATCTTGGATGGAAACCAATTTCATGTTGTACTTATTGGCGATTTCCCTCAGTTCGGGAAGTCGCGCCATGGTTCCATCTTCGCTCATGATTTCGCAAATGACTCCGGCGGGCGCTAACCCGGCCATTTGTGCAAAGTCAATGGCTGCTTCGGTATGGCCGGCCCTTCTCAACACTCCTTCTTTACGTGCTTTGAGGGGGAAGATGTGTCCGGGGCGACCGAAATCGCTGGGTTTCGCTTCTGGATGAAGCATGCGTTGAATGGTTTCCGAGCGATCGGAAGCGCTGATTCCGGTGGTACAATTTCCACCCAAATAATCGATGGAAACGGTAAAAGGAGTGGCGTGGGTGGCCGTATTGTCGGTTACCATGAGTCCCAATCCCAAACGATCGCACAAATCTTCCATGATGGGAGTGCAGATGAGGCCACGGCCGTGGGTGGCCATGAAATTGATCATTTCGGGCGTGGCCATTTCGGCCGCTGCGAGGAAATCTCCTTCGTTTTCACGGTCTTCATCGTCCACCACGATGATCATTTTTCCAGCTTTGATATCGGCAATGGCGTCTTCAATTCGGTCGAGGATAATGGGTTCCATAGGTTATTTTTCTTTTTCGTAATTCAGCAATCCAATTCCGAGCAGGATGGATAAAAATCCCAACAAATGAACAGCTAAAATGGTTTCGCCATCGGCCCACCCCCAAAGGATGGCCACCAATGGCATCAAATAGGCAACAGATGCGGCATAAATCGCTCCCGCTTTGGCAATCAATCGGTTGTAGAGGATAAGCGCCATGGCTGTTCCGCCCAAACTTAGAATAGCGGTGAAGCCAAAAGCCTGAAAGGCATCGGGATTGGTTTGAAATTTCTCCAATGCATCGGTAAAAAGCAATACCACAAAGGCCGGAATGCCTACACTGAGCAAGGCGCCCGCTGAAACCGTTTTGGAATGGTATTTACTTAAATTCTTCTTGGTTAACAACGAATTCCATCCGTAAAAAATGGTTGCCACAACCGCCAAAATGCCAGCCAAGTAATGATTGGCTAGGTTGCCTTGGCCTTTATTCAAAACCAAAAGGGTAGCGCCAATCAAAGCGAGTAAAACCCCTGATACTTTCATCCAACGGAAAGGGTATCCGTAGAAAATCATACCCAGCGTGAGGGAAAACAAGGGTGTTAGGGAGTTCAATGTTCCTACAACACCCGATGCGGCGAGGTTAACGGCAACGGCAAAAAGGTAAACGGGAATTCCATTTCCAATGTATCCCGATTGTATAACATATTTCCAGTCCTTTCGAGGAATGTGTTTTGCACCCTGAATCCAAAAGGGCAATAAGGCTAATGCAGATAGGGATAATCGCATGGAAACGACTTCAACGGGGGTAAAAACCAAAAGCGCCTTTTTGTACAAAATGAAAGAGCTTCCCCAAATCAGGGCAAGGAGCATCAAAGTGAAGAGGTTATTGATGGATTTTGGTTTCATGAATGCGTTACAAAGGTAGGGATAAATGGTCGGTTTCCCCGAATTGTTTCCTATCTTGCAACACCAACCTAAAAACATGAGAATTTGTTTCATTTTGAGTGCATTCATGCTTTTTGGCATGGGTGTATTCGGTCAGAATAATGCCGTAGATACGGCCAATTTCCCTTATTGGATTTCCATGATGGATAATCCACAAGCCAATTTTCATGCAACGGTTTCGGCCTTTGAAAAATATTGGGAGCATCGAACCCGTCAAAAAGGTGATGGGTACAATGCCTTCAAGCGTTGGGAATACTATTGGGGAAGCCGATTGAATGCCGATGGCACCCGTCGCAATGCCGCCCAAACCTACGAAGCCATGTTGCCCTATTCCGAAAGGGCGGCTTTGGAATACAGCCGAGGAAAGTGGACCAACCTCGGTCCCATCAACGTTATTCGTTTTCGAAACGGAAACGTTCGAGGGATTGGGCGAGTTAATTCCTTAGCATTTCACCCCACCGATTCGCTCATCATGTATGCTGGAGCACCCAAAGGTGGGTTTTGGCGCACCTTCGATGGCGGGAAATCGTGGTCAACCACCACCGATCTTTTGCCAACTTTGGGCGTATCCGCCATTGCTGTACATCCTCAAATGCCGTCTCTTATCTTGTTGGGAACAGGCGACCGAGATGCGGGCGATTCCCAAGGAATGGGCGTGTTTAAATCGACCGACGGTGGTGCAACTTTTTCAGCCTCCAATACGGGCATGGCGGTTCAAACCGTCAATAAATTGTACTTTGTTCCTCAATCACCGGGGAAAGTTATTGCTGCAACCAGCAACGGGATTTACTTATCCCGCGATAGCGGATCAACGTGGACCCGTTCTTCTACATTCTCTCAACCTGCCAAAGATTTGGTGATGAAACCCAATAATTTGGCGGTTTGGTACACTGCCGTGAACGGAAGTTTCTATCGCTCAGTAGATACTGGAAATACTTGGGCGCTAGTTCGTTCTGGTTTACCAAGTACAAGCATCCAACGTGGAGCCTTGGCTGTTTCTCCCGATCAACCCGATTGGGTTTACTTCTTGGTTTCCAACTCGAACAGTGCCTTTTTGGGGTTGTACCGCTCGGTTGATTCAGGAGCTACCTTTTCAACCCGAGCAACCAGTCCGAATTTGTTGGATTGGGGATGCATTCCCACGGGAACTTCCGGACAAGGGTGGTACGATTTAGCCTTGGCTTGCAATCCGCAAAATGCCAATATTGTGCATGTTGGAGGAGTGAATGCATTTTTCTCCATCGATGGTGGACAAACTTTTACCATATCAGGGCACTGGGTTGGAGGACCGAACAACTGCAATTCCAGTTACTTGCATGCCGATCAACACGTTTTTGAATACAATCCTCACAACAAATTGTTGTTCGTTGGGAACGATGGGGGTGTTTTCTACAAGAAAGCAGAATCGGAAAACTGGGTGGTGCTTTCCGATGGAATGGCCATCTCGCAGATTTATAAAATTGGAAGTACAAACGCCGAGGAACGGTTGATCATGAACGGGTACCAAGACAATGGTTCAGCCCTGTTGAACGATACCACTTGGGCTGTAGCGATGGGCGGGGATGGAATGGAATGCGCCATTGATTATCGCGATCCTAATTTCATGTACGGATCCATTTATTACGGCTCTATTTCCCGCAGTACCGATTACGGTTATTCCTTCCAACCCATCGCCAACAACGGAAGAAACGGCATCAACGAAAGTGGAGATTGGGTAACACCGTATGGCTTGCATTCGTTGGATCCGAATAAAATGTTCATTGGCTACAAGAATTTATGGAGAAGTGATAACGTGAAAAATGGAGACCCTACCACCATCCGATTTTCCAAAATCTCCAATTTAACGACCACTCAAAATATTCGGGTGGTGGAACACAGTGCAGCCGATCAGAACTTGTTGTTTTTCAGCAATTCCAGTCAGTTGTACAAAAGCAATAACGTTTCTTCTGCCGCCACCAGCGTCATTTTTTCTCAAATTACTTCTCCAACGGGCATCAACCGCATTACCGACATTCTCTGCGATGTTCGCAATGCTCAGGTTGTTTATGCGCTTCGCGATAACAAAGTTTGGAAGAGCTCCAATCAGGGAACGAGTTGGGTGGATTATTCAGGAACGCTTCCAAACATCCCCATGAATTCCATCATTCAAGATACCACGTGCTTTGAGTGTTTGTATTTAGGAACGGATGCCGGCGTTTTCTATCGGGATACGGTTTTGAACGATTGGGTGATTTTTTCGGATGGATTGGCGTTGAATTCGGAAGTTACTGAATTGGAAATTTACTACAACCGCGACCGGGTGAAAAGCCGTTTGCGGGCTGCAACATACGGCCGCGGATTGTGGGAGTCGCCTTTGTACACCCGCTCCGGGCTGATGCCCGTCGCTCGTTTTGAAGTGGACGATACCTTGGGCTGCGATGGCTATGCGTTTCAATTTACCGATCTTTCCAACAACGGCCCCACGGGTTGGAATTGGACGTTCTCTCCATCCAACGTTCAATTTACGGCAGGAACTACTGCTCAATCCCAACATCCTTCGGTGGTGTTTTTACAGCCGGGCCGTTATTCGGTAAGTTTGGTGGCCAACAACGCAGCCGGAACCGATACGTTCAACCAAACGGGGTTGATCAACGTGGGTGGTGGTCAAATGAATATTCCGTTTTCCATCGATTTTGATTCCAACAATGGCGGCTATCAAAATGAAAAACGAGATCAGTTCGACTGGACCCGAAATCGTTTGCAAACGCCATCGGTCGGTACAGGTCCTTTGGGCGATCATACCACCGGGGCTGGTTATTATTACTACGTAGAAGCATCTGCTCCCAACTACCCAAAAAAATCAACTTCGTTCCGTTCTTTCTGCTTTGATGTTTCGGGAATGGCGCGACCAACATTAAGTTTTTGGTATTCCAATTTTGGGACCGATGTGGGAGATTTGGTTCTTCAAGTGAACCCTCAAGGAAAGGGATGGGAAACCGTTTGGAAAATTTCAAGAAATACCGGTCAGGCATGGAAAAATGCGAAGGTTTCGCTTCAAGGTTACACGGGTAAATGCAAGTTTAGGTTCATTGGTACGACCTCCTTTTTCTGGAGTGGCGACATGGCCGTTGACGATATTATGGTATTCGATCGTCCTTCAACAACCGATGTTCGCATGGCAGAAATTCGTCGCCCAGGGAAATTCCTTTGCGGTCCGAATGCGTTGGGCGACTCAGTCGAGGTTCTTTTGATCAACGAAGGAACCGAAAAGGTTGGAAATATCCCTGTTCGCTTTCAATGGGGAACCAATAATCCACAAGCTGGAACGTATTCCGATAGTTTGATGGCGGGCGATAGTGCTTACTATGTTTTTGCGGTTGCTTTGCAAGTGCCGGTGGGTTCGCATCGTTTGATGGCCTATTCCGAATTGAATGCCGACCAAAACGCGTTGAATGATACCGTAATGATGAATTTGGAGCAGGGCCAAACGCCAACCGATCCCGCAATTTCCGGTCCGCTTTTCGTTTGTAAAAACGATTCAACCACGTTAACAGCCACCACTACGGCCGACTCCATTTATTGGTATTCCAGTTTGAGTTCGGGAACTCCGGTTGGTTCGGGATCTACGTTTTCCATCTTCAATTTGAGTAAGGATAGTATTTTGTTTGTCCAGGGCTTCAATGCTGGACGTGCTTGGGTTGGTCCAGAGGATACTTCCATTTCTTTGGGTGGATTTATTCCGGCAATCAACGACAGTGGGGTGAACTTTACCGTCAATGCCCGACCTGGTTTAACGTTGGAAACGGTGGACATCTACACCGATTCCGCTTCTACGTTTTGGGTAAAGTTGATACGTGGAGGAGTTACCCTAGATTCTACCCAATTCTTTGTGAATTCGGGTGGTAAGCGAACCTTGCAGTTGAATTGGTACATTCCCAGAAACAGTGGATATACGTTAGCAATGCGCCGAATTTCGGGTGGGCAAGTTTACCGAAATTATGCGGGTGCTTCCTACAATTACGATGTGCCCAATGGAGTTTCAATAACAGGATCTACCGGAGGAAATCAGTTTTATTACTATTTCTACCGATGGAGGGTGAAATACAATGCCTGTGCATCGCAAAGGATGAGAGTAACGGTAAAAATGATTCCTCGACCAGTCATTCAAGTAACGCCCCAAACCTTCCAAGTAACGCGCGGAGATTCCGTTGTTTTGAACGCCTCGGGAGCGCGTTCTTATCGTTGGACGCCGAACACGTATTTGAATGTAGATACCGGTTCTACGGTGGTGTCGAAGCCACTTCAATCCATACAATACACCGTTCAGGGGTGGGATACGTTGTTATGTCCAACCTTGCAAACGTCCCAAATTTCTGTGAATGGATTAGCTAGTCAGGATTTGATCTTTCCTGGAGTTTCTCTTCAAGTATACCCCAATCCTGTTCAGGAAATTCTTTATTTAATGCCTAAAACGACCGTTTCCGGAAAGGGGCATTTAAGATTGTACGATGTTAAAGGGAAAGTGGTCTTTCAACAGCAAATTCAATGGGAGCCCTATCAACTTTGTGAAATAAAACTTCCTGTGCTTTCTGGAGGTTATTATCAATTGGAGGTGCAACATCTTCAGCAACCCGCAGTCACTAAATTATTGATTCTTCAAGATTAGAAAAATATGAAATCAGTTTTCTTTTTTATTTTTTCGTTTGTTGTCATTTCTGCTTCAGCTCAATCCAATGAAAGTCAAAGAGTGGATACCTCACAGTATCCCTATTGGATTCAGATGATGCAAGACCCTCAAGCTCCGTTTCATGCCACCGTTTCTGCTTTTGAAAAATATTTTGAAAATCGGGAGCGCCAAAAAGGCGATGGGTGGAAAGTGTTTAAACGTTGGGAAGCATTTTGGCGCGATCGTTTGGATGAAAATGGAATTCGCATTTCACCAACCGTTTCTGCTACGAATGGTTTGAACTTCCAAAACGGACCTCAAACCGAAGGGATAACCGGAAACTGGCAGCAATTGGGGCCCATGGCGAAACCAATTCCCAATGGGCAGCCTACCGGTCTCGGACGAATCAATGCCCTTGAGTTTGCGCCCAATAGTACCCAAATTGTATATGCTGGAGCACCCTCAGGAGGTTTGTGGAAATCCATCAACCGCGGTCAATCGTGGGTTGCTTTGACCGATCGTTTACCAACTTTGGGAGTTTCTGCCATCACGGTTGATCGAAGAAATTCCAATAAAATTTACATCGGTACCGGAGATCGAGATGCGGATGATGCGCGTGGAATGGGTGTATGGAAAACCATGGATGGCGGACAAACTTGGTCTCAAATTTCCAATGGAATGGGAGATATAAAAGTGTCCAAATTATTGGTTCATTTTCAGGATACCAATCTTCTTTTGGCCGCTACAGAAAGAGGTGCTTACCGATCCACCAATGGAGGATCAACATGGACTTCGGTTGGACCCGTTTCTGTTTTTTGCAAAGACATGGTCATTAAACCAAACGATTCAAACGTGGTATATTTAGCTGGAGCGGGTGTTGTTTATAAGAGCTTAGATTTTGGAAGAACTTGGTCGGCCTTAACCAATGGAATTGGGGTGCATCAGCACATTCGAATTGCAGTAACCCCGGCCAACAATAATTATTTGTACGTGGTAGCTGCCAATGTTTCAAGTTTTGATGCATTGTACCGTTCTACAGACGGTGGAGCCACATTTACGCGGATGAGTACAAGTCCAAATATCTTGGATTGGAGTTCAAATGGAAGTGGAACCGGAGGTCAAAGTTGGTACGATTTAGACATTGCTGCTGACCCCGAATTCCCGAATATTATTTATGTGGGAGGCATTAATGTGTGGAAATCATCCAATGGAGGTTCTACATGGAATATTGTTGCCCACTGGGTTGGAGCCGGAGCTCCAGCCGTGCATGCCGATCATCACATCCTTGAGTTCAATATTGCCGATTATTCTTTGTGGGACGGCTGCGACGGTGGGGTTTATTACACCACGGATCGTGGAAATTCTTGGAATTCGGTAACCGATGGGTTGGCGATTACGCAGATGTATAAAATTGGACAAAGTGCAACCACTACCAATGTTGTTATTGGTAACCAAGATAATGGTACCTACGCTTTAAGTGGAAATACGTGGAACCACATGATTGGAGGCGATGGAATGGAGTGCGCCATCGATGCAAATGATCCCAATTATGTTTATGGGGAAGTGTATTACGGCGATTTGTACCGAAGCACCAACGGCGGCGCAAACAGCCAAGGTATTACCAATTCCATTTCAGGGGAACAAGGTGATTGGGTAACTCCATACGAAATTCATCGAAGTAATACGAACGTGATGTTTTTGGGGTACAAGAATCTTTGGAAAACTTCGAATTTGAAAGCTAATTCAGCATTTCAGGTGAATTGGAGAACCATTACTCCATCGGCCGGCATTGGACCAGAAGATAACATCAGGGTTATCGAACAGTCGGCCGTGAACCACGATGTTTTATATTTCGCAACCGGCCGTCAGCATTTAACCCGTTCTGATAACGTGAACGCAACAAATCCTTCGTGGGTTCCACTTTCGAATCAGTTGCCAGGAAGAGGTCGGGTAGTGGACATTGCTTCGGATTTTCGGGTGCAGAATCGGGTGAACATCATTCAAGGAAATCGGGTGTATCGAAGCGAAGACAAAGGGTTAACGTGGACCGATATTTCTGGTAATTTACCCAATGTAAAGATGAATACCTTGGTGGTAGATAGCAGTGAAGGTGATGCCTTGTATTTAGGAACCGATGGCGGAGTGTATTACCGCGATACGAACACGGTTCAGTGGATTCGTTTTTCGGCTGGATTGCCGGATGCGGTTACGGTTTCGGAATTGGAAATTTTTCACTCTCGAACCAATCGAAATCAAAGTTTACTACGTTCCGGAACTTATGGCCGAGGCGTTTGGCAAACTCCTTTGTTTTCCATTGCTGGTTTTCCTGTTGCTCAATTCGGAACATCAACCGGCGATTCGGTGGGATGTACTGGATTTCCGGTAACGTTGGTGAATGCTTCCACCAATTATCCCAAGAATAACCGTTGGATCATTTCACCGAACACCGTAACCTTTGTGAATGGTACGAGCGCTCGTTCGGTGAATCCGCAAGTGATTTTTAATGTTCCCGGTGTTTATTCGGTGAAACTCATTGCTACCAATAATTTGGGAACCGATTCTGTGGAGAAACGTAATTTTATCACCATTTCCAATGGGCCTCAAGTGCCATTCGGATTTGATTTTGATGTGAATAACCAATATTATTTTCAATCCAAAGAAGATCAAAAAGATTGGACGATTCAAGCGGGAAGAACTACGTTGAATTCAGGTCCATTGTTTGGAAAATCGGGCAGCTCCACCGATCAGTATTTGGTGTTTTTTGATGCTTTGAATCCGACGAAAACCGATACTGCTCGATTGGAGAGCGATTGTTTTTCGGTTTTTGGAAAGATCAATCCAACCTTGGAGTTTTGGTACATGAATTATGGCACCCGTTGCCAATCGCTTTCGGTGGAGGTGAACGACCGTGGCGGTTGGAGAAAAGTGTGGGAGATAACCGGCAATGGCCCAAGGAAGTGGCAATTGGCTCAAATTCCGTTGAATCCAGCTTGGGCCACCATGAAGTTCCGTTTGGTGGGAGTAAATGGAGGTTCTGATGGTGTTTTGGCCTTGGATGAAGTGCGTGTTTTTGAGCGTTTGCATCTTCGAGATGCCGCCATGTTGCCTTCTAAAGAATCATCGAATTCAACGTGTGGCCTATCTTTTTTCCCTAGTGTTACCCTGAAAAATACTGGTACAGATACGATTAGCAATGGCACGGTTCAAATTTTAGTTGGTACTTCCCCATCCATAAATGTTCCATTTAATCAGTCGTTGCTACCTGGCGATTCTTTGAGAGTTACCGCTACTACGCCTGTTTTGATTCCTGCGGTAGGGTCGTATTCAGTAGTTTATCGTGTGCAAGTTACAGGAGATGGAAATTCTACCAATGATGGATGGATGGAGGAACGCGCCTTCTCTATTTCACCAACTTCACCTGTCGTTCGAAGCGATACATTTTGTTTAGCAGAGCCCATTCTAATCCCAGCTGTGCACAGTGGAGATAGTTTGTTCTGGTACCAGGAAGCCGATTCCAATCGTGTCGTTTTTGTGGGTGATACTTTCCGTTCAGCTCCCTTATTGTATGCCAATGGATATTTAACCCAGTCGGCCAAATACGCTTCATTAACTACAGGTTTAGACACTTCTTTTGAAGTGGATAGCTTTAGTGCTCAACCTCATGCACTTGTTTTCAATGTTACCGCAAAAGAGGGGATGACACTACGTTCATTTTGGGTGAAATCCGATGTTGGAGGTAGTTCTGCAACATTCCGTGTAGTGTCTCGCAGCGGTAGGGTATGGAGTCACAATCAAAATGTCGGGCCGGGGTGGAGTCGTTTTTCACCGTCGTGGTTTCTACCAGCCGATTCGGGCTATCGTTTGGAGTTGGTTGGCGTTAACGGCAATGCCCGATTGGGAATGGCGGTTCACAAGGGCACTTTTCCATTGGGAATTACCCAGGTTGTAGATATTCAAGGAAGTCCACAAGGGATTTATTTTTGGCCTTATGCCTTTTCGTGGAATGTTACGTTTGCATCGTGTTTTTCTCCCAAGGTAAAGGTGAATGCATTTGTAGCCTCCAAACCAACGCTTCGAGCGAATCAAAATCTGTTTCGAATTGCTTCAGGTGGAAGTGCTCAAATCAATGTTATTGGAGGGGTAAGGTATCAATGGATTCCATCCAATGGTATTTCAAATCCGAATGCTGGATTTGTAACGGCTTCTCCTTCGGTAACTACGAATTATCAAGTGATTGGTTATAACGCAGAAGGATGTACAGATACACTACAAATCACCGTAGAAGTAGCACAAACGGCTAAGGAATTGGATGATGTTGTTCAGGTATTCCCCAATCCATCACAGGGAGTTTTTCAATTTGTAATAAAAGAAACAGATGCAATGGCTGGAGATTTGAAAGTCGAAAACACCCTTGGACAGTTGATTTGGCAAAAGAAAAATTTATCTGGAACGACCATTACCATTGATTTACGTTCTCAACCGGATGGGATTTATCATTTGAGTTGGAATCAAAAGGGAGTTGCCTACCATGTGAAATTGGTGAAAGGGGATGGAAGGTAGGATCAATAATGGAGTTGAACGATTCTTTTCCCTTTGCCCATCGATTCTGCTCGAGGATCCCCTATTTATAAAAATTAATTTTGTTAATAGGGGATAAATTCCCTTCGATTGGACTCAGGGACCGCCCGCCCCCACCGATAGCAATTTACGGCTTTTTTCGGATTTAGTCGTAAATGAAACGTTTATAAACGTAAGTAAACGATTATAAACGTTTAAAAACGGGTAGTGTAGGAAATTGTGCTAATTTTGGACTTGCGTGAAGGGTGCCCCGACATTCGTTGGGATAAAGCTGGGAGACTTGGTTTACCCTGATTTAAGTTAAAGGGCGTAGTCCCCGATTTGGGTCGGTTTTTTCCTGCTTTTTTGTTTGACTAATTTTTTTATGTGCAAAAGATTCTTGCTAGAAAATCCATGTTCTTGGTTATTCGAATACTACGGCCATAATTGTAGTTAAAGCTCTGTTGCTGAATTTGTTGCTATAATTCTTTTTATTTCTCTTACTTACGCCAATTCCATCAGATTTCACGAATCATGTTGATGGAAACGGTTTTCCTTAACCCAAAAACATACGATTGGCCATCAGCATGGCTTGGCGGTAAGCGTCTTCGTTGATGGGGGGTAAGGCATTCTTTTCGCTTAAAAAGGCAATTACGTTTTCGGTGGCCATGTTGCCGGTTAATTCGTCCTTCGCCATCGGGCAGCCACCGAATCCCAACAAAGCACTATCGAATCGTTCGCACCCCGCTGCAAAAGCAGCTTCCATTTTTTCCAACCACGAAAACGGATTGCTGTGCAAATGAACCCCCATTTCATGCTTCGATTTCAAATCATTCAATCCCTCCATCACCTCTTTGATGTTCTGCCGATTTGAAACTCCAATGGTATCGCTCACGGCGAAAATCACCGGTCCAATTTCCGAAATTCGGTTCGCCCATTGCTGAACGACTTCCACCGAAAAATCATCGCCATACGGATTCCCAAAACCCATGCTCAAATACACCACTAAATCTTTTTGAGCGGCATTCGTCATTTCCAAAATCCCTGCAATGCGCTCCAGGGCCTCTTCTTGAGACGCATGCGTATTGCGCATTTGAAATTCTGGCGAAACACTGAACGGAAATCCTAAAACCCGAATCCCTTCAAAACCACAAGCTGTTTCAGCTCCGCGTTCGTTTCCTACAATGGCCAACAATTTTGTTTTGCTGTTTTTCCAATTTAATTTTTCGTAAACCTCCGCCGTATCCGCCATTTGCGGGATGGCCTTGCGAGAAACAAAACTTCCGAAATCCAAGGTGTCGAACCCCACTTCCAGCAGCATATTCAAGTATTCTACCTTTTCAGCCGTAGGAATGAGGCGGGAAAAACCCTGCATGGCATCGCGTGGACATTCAACAAGTTTCATTTTTTTTCTTTGGAATGATGATGGAGCAAAATTACCTCAAATTTCTGTATTATTTTCGCCGGAAAATTATTCTAAACCTCCCGTTATGAACGAGAACCTCAACGAAAATGAGATGGAAAACATCTCCCAAAATCAGCCTGAAGCTGATCTTCCTCAAAATTCAGTGGAAACCCCAGCTGAATCCATGGTTGAACCTACTGAAACCCCTGCTGAAGAAACTGTAGCAGAAGTTTTGGAAGAAGAAGCACCAACCGAAGATGTGGTTGCTGAAGCCCCTGTAAACATAGTTCAAGAAGAAACCTCTACGGAAGAAGTGCTTGCCGAAGCGCCTTCCAATGAAATCGCAGAGGAAATTCAAGTAGAAGAAAACGCTGTCACAGAAACGGTAGCAGTAACCGAAGAAGTAGAAACCATTGCCGATGATGACGAACACGGCTTGGCCGAATTTGCTGAAGCTGCAAACGACGATGCCGATTTGGAATCGAAGACCAAAAAGGAGTTGTTGGATGAATTTTACACGGTAACCAAAGACGGAAATCCACTCGACGCCCGTGCTCGCGTAAACCGATTGAAAAACATCCTGTTGGATCGCTTCAACCACGAGCGTCAACAGCGCCTTCGCGCCTTCATCGATCTTGGTAACTTGGCCGAAGACTTCGATAACGTAGATCCCGATAAAGAAAAGTTCGACGGGGCCTTAACGCATTACCGCAATCGTTTGCAAAACGAACGCGACCATCGTGAACGTACCCGACAACTCAATAAAAAACAACGCGAGAATCTGATCATCTCCATGCGTCAGGCCCTTACAGCCGAAGATCCGAACGAAGGAATCAACGAGTTCCGTCGCTTGCAGGATGAATGGCGTCAGATGCCTTCCGTTCCCGGACTTAATGCCCAGGAATTGTGGGATAACTATCATGCCTTGAATGAGAAGTTCTACGATAACTTAAAAATCAACCGTGAGCTTCGCGATTTGGACATGCAGAAAAATCTGCGTGCTAAATTGGATTTGTGCGATCAGGCCGAATCGCTCATCGTTCATGAAAATATGGCTGAAGCAAGCCGAAAACTCAATGAATTGTTCGCTCAATGGAAAGAAATTGGCCCGGTTAATCCGGCCCAACGTCAGGAAATTTGGGATCGATTCAAATCGGCTTCCGATAAAATTCACGATCGCCGAAAAGAATACATCGATCAATTGGAGCAAGCTCGCGCCAACAATGCCGCATTGAAAACGGCTTTGTGCGAAGCGGTAGAGGCCATCGCGGCCAATTCCGAAGAGAACAAAAAGAATTGGAAAAACGCTACTGAACAGGTGGAAGCCATCTTTGAACAATGGAAGAAAACCGGTCCAGCAGCTAAAGAAGAAAATGAAGCCCTTTGGGTACGTTTCAAAGGAGCAAGAAATGTATTTTTCAACGCGAAGAACGATCATTTCCGTTCCGCTCGTCAAGAGCAAATCAATAACCTGAACCGCAAAAAAGAATTGTGCGTTCACGCTGAAGCATTGATGGATAACAACGATTGGAAAAATACCACCAACGAATACTTGCGTCTTCAGGCTGAATGGAAGAAAATTGGTCCCGTTCCCCGCGAACAATCCGACGAAATTTGGAAACGTTTCCGCACCTCTTGCGATTGGTTCTTCCAAAAGAAAAATGAATATTTCTCCTCTTTGGATTCAGTAAAAGCAGAGAACTACACCAAGAAGTTGGCCTTGATGGAAGAAATCAAAGCCTTCCAAGTTTCCGAGAATCCTGGAAAAGACATTGAACAATTAAAAGCCTTCCAAAATACCTGGTTCGAATTGGGACAAGTTCCACAAGACAAGCGCGAAGCATTGCAAAATGATTACCGTGCTTTGATTGATGGTCACTTCAGCTCCATTAAAATGAATCAGGCAGACAAGCATCGTTTGCAATTCCAGAATCGTTTGGAATCGTTGAAGGAGTCGGGAGATGGCGCTATGCGCAAAGAAGAGCAAGTTCTTCGTCAGAAAATCGATAAAATTTCGAACGACATCGCTTTGTACGAGAACAACATTCAGTTTTTTGCCAATAGCAAAAACATCGATGCCCTTCGTGCCGAGGTTGACAAGAAAATTCGGGTGGCTCAGGTCGAAATAGGGCAATTGAAAGATCAGTTGCGCATGATTCGTGAAGCCAACAAGAAAGATCAATAATGTTTTTCCTACAGGAGGCCCGCATCGATAAGATGATTGTTCACCGCGTTGGCAACAAGGCGAGGGAAGAGTCGTGCTTTTTTTCGGAACACGTTACGCCTTTGAGCGATGACATCCTTTCCGATTTGTTGCGGGCCTACTTTACAGCTCCTTTCAAAGTAGAAGACTACCATCATTTCTATCATCCCGATGACATTGAGTTCAATGCGGTTTTTACCTACGCTCGAAC
>JAIYBD010000002.1 GCA_027488715.1 Bacteroidota bacterium
CATAAAAAAGGGAAATTAACGGCTCGGGAGCGCATCGAATTGTTGCTCGACCCGGGCACTTTTACCGAAATGGGCATGATGGTAACCCACCGTTGCACCGATTTCGGCATGGAAGAACAAACCGTTCTCGGCGACGGAGTGGTAACCGGTTACGGACACATTGGAGGACGATTGGTGTATGCTTTCTCCCAAGATTTTACTGTTTTCGGAGGTTCGCTTTCCGAAACCTTTGCCGAGAAAATTTGTAAAATCATGGATCTTGCCATGAAAACCGGAGCTCCGGTGATCGGATTGAACGATTCGGGCGGTGCTCGCATTCAAGAAGGCGTGGTTTCATTGGCGGGATATGCCGATATTTTCTACCGCAACACCCTCGCATCGGGTGTGGTACCTCAAATTTCGGCCATTCTTGGTCCCTGCGCGGGAGGAGCGGTTTACTCCCCAGCCATTACCGATTTTATCATGATGGTGGAGAAGTCATCCTACATGTTTGTTACCGGTCCCAACGTGGTAAAAACGGTTACCCACGAAGATGTAACTTCCGAAGATTTGGGCGGTGCAACCACCCACGCCACCAAGAGCGGCGTTACCCATTTCACCTATGCCAACGAGGTGGCCTGCATTCAGGGAATTCGAACGCTGTTGTCGTACATTCCCCAAAATTGCGAGGAAACGGCTCCATCGCTCCCGTACGAGCGCAAAGAGTCGGAGTTGGTTCCAAGTTTAAACACCATCGTTCCCGAAAATCCGAACCAACCCTACGACATTCGTGAAGTGGTTGCTGGGGTAGTAGATGCCGATTCGTTCTTCGAGGTTCATCAGGAATATGCCGAGAACATTGTGGTTGGTTTCGCTCGTTTGGCGGGAAAATCCATCGGGATTGTGGCCAATCAACCGGCGTCTTTGGCGGGAGTGCTCGACATCAAAGCCAGTTTAAAAGGTGCTCGATTTGTTCGTTTTTGCGATTCTTTCAACATTCCCTTGTTGGTTTTGGAAGATGTTCCCGGCTTTTTGCCAGGAACCGATCAGGAATGGAATGCCATCATTACCAACGGAGCCAAGTTGTTGTACGCTTTCTGCGAAGCAACGGTTCCAAGAATTACGGTGATTACCCGCAAAGCCTACGGCGGCGCCTACGACGTGATGAACTCCAAGCACATTGGCGCTGATATGAATTTTGCGTGGCCTACCGCAGAAATTGCCGTGATGGGTCCGAAAGGCGCAGCAGAAATCATCTTCAAGAAAGAAATTAGCGAATCATCCAATCCGGAAGCGGCCCTTCAAACGAAGGTTGACGAATACACCGAGAAGTTTGCGAATCCGTGGATGGCAGCAGCTCGAGGATATGTGGATGAGGTGATCAAACCTGAAGAGACCCGCGATCGTTTAATCAAAGCGTTTGCCATGTTGGAAAACAAGGTGGCGCATTTGCCGAAGAAAAAGCACGGCAACATTCCATTGTAAAAATTAATTAAACCTATGAAAAAAGTTCTTTTTGCTTTGTCGATGGGTGCTTCGTTGATGGCTGTAGCTCAAAAGCCTACGCCAAAAGCGGCTCCTAAACCGACGGCTAAACCGGTGGCTGCAGCTGCAGCTCCGGCAGGGCAAGTGAAGTACACCGAGTACGATTTGCCAAACGGATTGCATGTGATTTTGCATGAAGATCACGCCACGCCCATTGTGGCCGTGAGCATCATGTACCACGTGGGTTCGAAAAACGAAGACACGGCCCGTACCGGTTTCGCTCATTTTTTCGAACACTTGTTGTTTGAAGGTTCAAAAAACATCAAGCGTGGCGAATTCGATAAATACATCGAGGGTTCTGGCGGGATGAACAACGCCAATACGTCTTGGGATCGCACCTATTACTACGAAGTTCTTCCTTCCAACCAGTTGGAATTGGGCTTGTGGTTGGAATCTGAGCGTTTGATGCATGCCAAAGTGGAGAAAATTGGGGTAGAAACCCAGCGTCAGGTCGTGAAAGAAGAGCGCCGTCAGCGCATCGATAACCAACCTTACGGTTCGGTGATTGAAGAATTGATGAAGCGTTTGTACACCGTGCATCCATACCGTTGGCCGATCATCGGTTCCATGGCGCACTTGGATGCTGCCGAAGAGCAAGATTACGTTAATTTCTACAAAACGTTTTACGTGCCCAACAATGCTTGTTTGAGCATTGCCGGTGACATCAATGTAGCTCAAACCAAAGCGTTGATTGAAAAGTATTTCGCTGCGATTCCAAAAGGAACCAAAGCCATTCAACGTCCGAATGTTGCTGAACCTGCGTTGAAGGGCGAAGTGGTAGCCAACATTCCCGATAACATTCAAATTCCTGCCGTGATCATGGGTTACCACGGTCCAAAACAAGGTTCTGCCGATTATTACGCGTTGCAAATGTTAGCACAATTGCTTTCCGGTGGTGAATCATCTCGTTTAACCAAATCGTTGGTGGACAAGCAAGAGGTTGCGCTTCAAATTTCGGCATTCCCTCTTTCCTTGGAAGACAGCGGTCCAATTGTATTTTTCGGATTGTGCAACGAAGGAACGTCTCCAGAAAAATTGAAGTTGAAGATCGATGAGGAAATCGAAAAGGTGAAAAATGAATTGATTTCTGAAGAAGAATTGCAGAAATTGAAGAATGCCAAGGAGTCGGAATTCGTTTCTTCCAAGGCTACGGTTGCCGGAGTTGCTGAAGAATTGGCTCAGTACCACATGTTTTTCGGAAACGCAGCATTGATCAATTCCGAAGTTCAGAAATACATGGCGGTAAGTCGCGAAGATATCAAACGCGTTGCTAACCAGTATTTGGGTAAAGACCGGGTGATTTTAAATTATGTACCAAAAGAAACAAAGGAGTAAGACCATGAAATTTGTAACTACATCCCTCGTTGTGTTGAGCTCTTTGTTGGCTACAGCCCAACCCAAAACGACTCCCAAAGCGCCCCAAAAACCTGCCGCTGTAAAGGTTGCCGACATTGATCGCTCCAAGGCCCCGGTTGCGGGACCAGCGCCAAAAATTCAAGTTGGACAATACCAATCGTTCGATTTGCCCAATGGCATGAAAGTTTTTGTGGTGGAAAACCATAAGATTCCTACGGTTTCTGCTTTGCTTTCCATTGTAACTAACCCTTATCACGAAGGTGATAAAGCTGGATTGGTGGACATGACGGGTCAAATGCTGACTCGTGGAACTGCGA
>JAIYBD010000058.1 GCA_027488715.1 Bacteroidota bacterium
CCAACCGGCCACCACCTCATCTTTTTCCATCAGCGCCACGTTGATTCCTACGAATGGAATGCCCTGAACGAAGTTGGTGGTCCCATCCAAGGGATCGATAATCCAGACTAACTTTTCATTTTTTTTTTTTTTTGTTCCTTCTTCGGTGAGAAATCCGGCTTCGGGTAGGATTTTTCGAAGGCCTTCCACCAGCATTTTTTCGGCCGTTTCATCCACATAACTCACCAAGCTGTTGATGCTTTTTTCACGAACCGACTCGTCGGAAAACGAAGTTCGAGCATCTTCAATATAGCTTGCAACTTCCTTCATAAGGGCACTAACCGGATCAATAAGCAAGGAATACGTCATGGATTACACTTTGGCCAATTCTACGATTAAACCATGAAGAGAATCATTAATGCGCAGCTGACATCCCAAACGGCTGTTGTCTTTTACAAAAAATGCTTGATCCAACATGTCCAATTCTTCATCGCTTTGCTCGGGAAGATCGTGATCGCTCAATACATACACGTGGCAACTGGCGCAAAGGGCCATGCCTCCACAGGTTCCTTCCACGGGCAATTCGCTTCCTTTACAAACTTCCATGAGGTTCAGATTCATATCGGTGGGTGCTTCCAATGTGTGGGAAATCCCATCTCGATCGATGACGGTGAGTTGAATCGTATTTTCCATTAGAATCCGTTTACGCCGTTGACGGTGGTGTATTTAAATTGAAGCTTAGCATCAGGATAGATGCGTTTGAAGGCGCTTTGAACCATAAGCGTTCCTTCGTGGAAACCACAAAGGATGAGTTTAAGTTTTCCTGGGTATTCGTTGATGTCGCCGATGGCGTAAATTCCAGGAATATTGGTGCTGTAATCAAAAGTATCTACGGCAATGCCGTTTTTGTCGAGGTTCAATCCCCAATCGGCAATGGGTCCGAGCTTGGGCGATAATCCGAACAACGGCAAGTAATAATCGGTGGGATGCGTGGTGGTTTCGCCGTTGTTAAAGGTGATGACCACTTCTTCCAGTTTCCCGTTGCCATGGAGTCCGGTTACTTCGGCTTCGGTCACCAATTTGATTTTTCCGGCGTGGGCCAATTCGGTCACTTTTTCGGCGGAATCAAGAGCGCCGCGGAAAGAAGAACGTCGATGCACCAGGACCACTTCCGCGGCAATATCGGCCAGAATGATGGACCAATCGAGGGCGGAATCGCCACCGCCAGCTACCACGATGCGTTGATTTCTAAATTTCTCGGGTTCTTTGATGATGTAATCCACCCCTTTGTTTTCGAAATTCGATAAGTTCTCAATGGGTGGCTTGCGGGGTTCGAAAACGCCCAATCCCGCAGCAATGGCCACGCAAGGAGCTCGGTGAATCGTGCCGGAAGTGGTGATGATTTCGAATTTTCCGTCTTCGGTTTGACGCATTTCTTCGGCTCGTTCGCCCAAAGTAAACCCGGGTTTGAAAGGAGCAATTTGCTCCATCAGATTGTGGATGAGGTCTCCGGCCAAAACGGAAGGAAATCCAGGAATGTCATAGATGGGTTTTTTCGGATAAATTTCGGTGCATTGTCCTCCCGGTTGGGGAAGATAATCGATCAAATGGCAACGAAGCTTGATCAATCCGGCTTCAAATACGGTGAAAAGACCAACGGGGCCTGCCCCAATGATCAACAAATCGGTTTCGATGGTTTGACTCACAATTCCTAAAAGATTCGGTTAGAAAATAAGTTTCAAAATGATTAGAGCGTTGGGGTTCTTCCGCCGTCAACGGGAACGTTAATGCCATTGATGTAGGCCGCAGCGGGCGACGCCAAAAAGGCTACGGCTGCACCCACCTCCAAAGGTTTTCCAAAACGTGCAGCCGGAATTTCGTCAATCATTTCGTTCCGAACATGATCCACTTGGGTTCCAGTTCTTGCCGCTTTTCCGTCGATGATGCTGCTCAATCGCTCCGTTTCTGTAGCACCGGGAAGCACATTGTTCACGGTAATTCCCCAAGCTGCGACTTCGGTGGCTAGAGTTTTCGACCAATTTCCTACGGCTCCTCGAATGGTATTGCTTACTCCGAGTCCTTTCAAGGGCACCTTCACCGAAGTGGAGATGATGTTGATGATGCGTCCGTAACCGGCGGCTTTCATTCCGGGCAAAACCGAGGTGGCTAATAGGTGGTTGCCCAGAAGGTGCTGCCGGAAGGCCGATTCGAAGGCCGAAAGTTCGGCGGTATGCACGGGTCCGGCGGCGGGGCCACCGGTGTTGTTCACCAAAATATGAACGGGTTGTTCCGACAAAATTTTCTCTACGGCGATGGAAACCGTTTCAAGCTGACTCATGTCGGCCACGGCGATGCGGTGATGTTGAAAGTGGGGTTTGGGCAGCTGTTCGAGGGCTTTTTGCAGCTTTTCCTCGTTTCGAGCCATGAGGATGATGGTCGCACCCAATTGGGCCAGCTCGATGGCTGATGCTAAACCTAAACCTGCGCTGGCTCCATTGACCAATGCAACTTTTCCTTCCAATGAAAGTTCCATGATTCTCTCCTTATTTTTGCAACAAAGGTACAACATGAACCCCACCCAAAATTCAACTGCTCCCCAACGAATTTCGCTTTCAGCTCGCTCGCTCGTTGCCGAATCCTATCAACTCTTTAAAACCGATATTGGTCAATTTTTAGCATTTTCCCTGCTTTTTGGGATGATCTATTTGATTTCTGCTTTGCTTGGCTCCGGTTCCCTTTCCTGGTTTTTTTCCTTAGCCATTGTGCCTTTGAGCGCTGGTTACTTTTTGGTTTATCACGCCATTCGCACAAATCAAGCCTACACGTTTTCAAATTTCTTCGGAGGGTATTCCAAATCTTTGCGGTTGATTGGAGTGTTTTTCTTTCAGCTCATCATCGTTATTCTTCCCTTGCAATTGGTGTTGAAGCTGATGTATGGGGACTATTTTGAACAAATTTCAAAAGATCCATCCGCCTTAGAGAATTTAATCAATCAGGGGGCATTGGATCCAAGCAAACTTGCGATGGGTTATTTGGTTATCCTGGTTCACGGAGTCGTTTTTGGTGTTGCCTTTTTTTTAGCAAACTACTTCGCAACCTTGGGTGAAGGAAGTGCTTGGAAGGCCATGGAAACCAGCAGAAAATGGGCCTTTAAGAACTTTTCGCTTTTCTTTAGGGTGCTTGTTTTGTTGATTTTTTTGAATATTGCCGGATTTTTAGCGCTGGGGGTAGGACTTCTGTTCACCATTCCCATCACGTTCGGGGCGGTTTATGTTTTGGGCAGTAAAATCACAAAATTGTCAGAAGGTTCTTTCGAGACATCGTCGGAGGTTGAATAATTCTACCTTTGGGCCATGAAAATGATCTGGCTCGTGGTGCTGTTGGGAATGGGAATTTCCGCCGCCGCTCAAAAGAATGATTCGCTTCGCTATCCTTCCGAGAAGCATTTGAAAAACATTCAGCAGCTCACCTTCGGTGGGGATAATGCCGAGGCCTATTGGTCGTTTTCTGGAAAGAGTTTAACGTTTCAGTCCAATTATTCCGGATTTGGAGCCAAATGCGATCAAATTTTTTGGATGCCGGCGAAGCCGGGAAAAAAGTTTAAGGTCAATCCAGTAAGTCATGGAAAAGGGCGTACAACCTGTTCGTACTTCCTGCCCGGCGACCGTTCCATTTTGTTTGCCTCCACCCAAGCCGCCGGGGAAATGTGTCCGCCCGACGTTCCTCGGGAGAAAAACGGTCCTTATTTGTGGCCCATTTACAACGAGTTTGATATTTACACCTCCGATCTGAAGGGGGAGAACCAAAAGGTTTTCATTGCTTCCAACGGGTACGATGCCGAGGCGACCGTGAGTCCAACAGGCGATAAAATTGTTTTCACTTCTACCCGAAACGGAGATTTGGATTTGTACACGTGCAACATCGACGGTTCGGATGTAAAGCAAATTACGTTTGAGTTGGGTTACGACGGTGGCGCGTTTTTCTCACCAGATGGGAAGCAAATCGTTTTTCGAGCTTCGCGCCCAAAATCGGCCGAAGACGTTGAGAAGTACAAAGGATACCTGAGTCGTGGATTGGTTGCTCCAACGCAAATGGAAATATTTGTTTGCAACGCTGACGGGAGCAACTTGCGGCAGGTGACTCAATTGGGGAAAGCGAATTGGGCGCCTTATTTCACCCCCGACGGAAAATCGATTCTCTTCAGTTCCAACCACGCATCCAAACGCGGATTCAATTTCAATATCTACAAAATCAACGTGGACGGTTCAGGTCTTGAGCAAATCACCTTCGATGGGGTGTTCGATTCTTTTCCGATGTTTTCACCCGACGGGAAGAAAATTGTTTTCAGCTCCAATCGCAACAACAAAGGCACCAAGGATACCAACGTTTTCGTTGCCGATTGGGTAGATTAAATCATCTCCTTCAAGGCCATCCACTCGTCGCGGTAGCGGGCAGCTTCCATGAAATCCATGTTTTTGGCGGCCTTCTCCATTTTTTTGCGTGCCTCGTCGGCCGCCTTCATGCGCTGTTCGGCCGACATCGCCTTGATGATCGGATCGGCGGCCAAGGAAATTTTGTCGGGCTCCACGTAGTACTTCTCTACTTTCTCCACCTCTTGAGACCCTTTGATATCCAAAACTCCCGCCTGCTTCAAGATTTCTTCCCTCGATTTCAACACCGTTTTTGGCGTAATTCCATGTTCGCTGTTGTAGGCAATCTGTTTTTCTCTTCGACGCAACGTTTCGTCCATGGTTTGTTGCATGGATCGGGTAATCTTATCGGCGTAAAAAATCACCAATCCGTTCGCATTTCGCGCCGCACGTCCCGCCGTTTGCGTCAGCGAACGACTGCTTCGTAAAAATCCTTCTTTATCGGCATCCAACACTGCCACGAGCGAAACTTCAGGCAAATCCAGTCCTTCCCTCAATAAATTCACTCCGATTAAAACATCGAAAACGCCCAAACGCAAATCACGAAGAATTTCCACCCGCTCCAATGTTTCTACGTCGCTGTGGATGTACCGGCATTTGACGTGAATATCGGTCATGTATCTGGCCAATTCTTCGGCCATGCGTTTGGTTAAAGTTGTCACCAAAACCCGTTCGCCAGCCTCAATTCGCTTCTGGGTTTCAATCAATAAATCATCTACCTGAGAAGCCACCGGACGTATTTCGATGGGTGGATCGAGTAATCCGGTTGGACGAATAACTTGTTCGGCCACAACGCCTTCGGCTTTTTCTAATTCATAATCGGCGGGCGTGGCCGAAACATACACCACCTGATTGGTGAGGGTTTCAAATTCTTCGAATTTCAACGGGCGATTATCCATGGCCGATGGCAAACGGAATCCGTATTCCACCAAGTTGGTTTTCCGAGAACGATCGCCTCCGTACATGGCTCGAATTTGAGGCATGGTCACGTGGCTTTCGTCCACCAAAAGCAAGAAATCTTCTGGGAAATAATCGAGCAGGCAGAATGGGCGATCGCCGGGAACACGGCCATCGATGTAGCGCGAATAATTCTCAATTCCCGAGCAGTAACCGAGTTCGCGCATCATTTCTAAATCAAAATTTACCCGTTCCTCCAAGCGTTTCGCTTCGAGAAATTTCCCTACTTCCTGAAAATACTGCACTTGCTTCACCATATCATCTTGAATATGAAGCATCGCTTTTTGAAGGGAATCGCGGGTGGTAACGTAAATGTTGGCCGGAAATACCGCTGCTTGGGGAACCCGTTCCCGAATGCGTCCGGTTTCCGGATCCATCACGCCAATTTCTTCAATTTCATCTCCAAAAAAGGTGAAACGCAGCGCATAATCGTCGTAAGCCAGAAAAACATCGACCTGATCTCCTTTGACCCGAAAAGTGCCGCGCAAAAAGTCGGCCGTGGTTCGGGTGTACATATTGTCCACCAGCGTATAAAGAAATTGCTGACGAGAAATGCGATCTCCGACCTTGATGCGCATGATTTTCTCGGTGAAATCTTTGGGATTTCCCATTCCATAAATGCAGCTTACGGAAGAAACCACGATCACGTCCCGGCGTCCACTCATGAGGGAGGACGTGGTTCTCAATCGCAGTTTTTCAATTTCTTGGTTGATGGCGAGGTCCTTCTCGATGTAGGTATTGGTCGTGGGCAAATAGGCCTCGGGTTGGTAGTAATCGTAGTAAGAAAAGAAGTATTCGACAGCGTTTTCGGGGAAAAATTGGGTGAATTCGCCATACAATTGGGCGACCAGGGTTTTGTTGTGGGTGAGGATGAGGGTGGGCCGTTGGGTTTGCTGGATAATGTTGGCCATGGTGAAGGTTTTCCCCGATCCGGTAACGCCCAAAAGTACCTGATGGGGGTCTCCTTGATTCACGCCTTCCACTAACTGCCGGATGGCCGAGGGTTGGTCTCCTGTGGGCGAAAAGGGGGTTGCTAATTTAAATTCCATTCCAAATTCTCCA
>JAIYBD010000019.1 GCA_027488715.1 Bacteroidota bacterium
ATGAAAAAACTTTACTTTGGATTGGCGTTGGCCCTTGCGGCATTCGGCGCTGATGCGCAGTACCTGAACACCGGTCGTGCTGGTGGGAACGGACAGGCGGGGGTGACTTTCAACCTTCGCGCTTACCGAACAGTTATCATTGATACTATTTGGAATCCGGTTTACGGAGCAGCCGTTGGTGATCAAGGGATGTTTGAGGTTTGGACCCGCAATGGATTTCTTACTTCAGCTCCTACCATTGCTGGACCAACCTGGAAAAAAGCAGCATCTGGCATGATGACAGCTCAACAAACAACAACTGGTACTACCACACTTTCTCCTTTGGTAACAACAGGAAAAATGATTTTGTGGGCGGGTCAGAACTACGGTTTCTACATTGGCAACGTTGATGGTGCTTGCGGTACCATTTATACCAACTGGGCTGCGGGTACCTCTGATTCTGCTGCGAACGGCGATATTTCCATGAAATTGGGAACTGGAGCTGGTTTCGGTGGTCCGATTCCAAATCCAACTTTTACGCCACGTCAGTTCACTGGTGCGGTTTCTTACACCGTTTATACCGGTACTTCCCGCATGGAAGTGGGCATGAACGAAGTAACTTCTGCAACCAACTGGGGATTAAATTCCGGTGCTTACAATGTAACGGGTAACTTCGCTAACATTGGTTTGGATACGGTTCGTTCCATTGTTGTTTCTTACCAAGTTGGAACAGGAACTACATTTTCTGATACTCTAACTGGTTTGAACGTTTTGCCAGGAGCTACTTATAACTTTACTTGTTCTACACCATGGACTCCAACGGCGGTTGGAAATTACGCTTTGACCGTTTCCGCCACCAATCCTAACGGAGCGGCTGATATTATGGCTGCGAACAATGCTTTGGTTCACAATGTAACCGTTCAAAATCCATTTGATATGAGCGTAACGGCTTCTTCTACTCGTAAGAATTGGGCCCGTAACTTGGGTGCCATGAATATCAAAGGTGTAGTTAAAAACGTAGGATCTACGGCTATTACCTCTTTCACTATGAATTATTCGGTGAATGGTGGAGCAGCAGTTTCGTACAATGTTACCGGTGTAAACGTAGCTCCATTTAACGGTACTTACTCTTTTAATTTTCCAACCGGTTGGGCTCCAGCTGCTTCCGGTTCTGCTTCTATCAAAATGTATGCGACCAATTTGAATGGTTCTAATAACGATGGAAATAACACCAACGATACCTTAACCCACACCACCAACGTTGTTGATAACGGAATCGTTAAGAAGATTATGTACGAAGGATATTCTTCATCCACTTGTGGACCATGTGTATCTGCCAACGTGAACATGAAAGGTATTTTCGATGCTAACCCAACCGGTGATCACGAATATTTGAAATTCCAAATGAACTGGCCTGGTTCAGGTGATCCTTATTACAATGCTGATAATGGTAATCGCCGTACCCTCTACAACTTTAATTCTATTCCTTATTGGAGAGTTGATGGAGTAGTTTTTGATCCACGTACTTGGAATCAATTTAGTTACGATACGACATCTGATCGTTTGTCTTCTTATGCCATGAGCAGCCGTTTTTGGGTGACTAACCGCGATGTGAATGTTGATGTTACCATCAATCCAACCATCAATGTAAATAACACCAACTTGCGTTTGTTCGTAGCTGTTGCAGAGAAGTTAACTACAGGTAATGTCGCTTCTAACGGAGAAACTCAGTTTCAGCATGTCGTACACAAAATGCTTCCAAACGGAAATGGAAATACGGTTGGAGCCTTAACAGCTGGCACCCCACGCACTTTCAATTTGGCATACACCTTCCCAGCTGGTCGTGTCCCCGAGCAAATGAGCGATTTGATGGTTGTTTCTTGGATTCAGGACATCAATACTCGCGAAATCTTCCAGAGTAACGAAGCCGTTTCTTACGGATTGGCAGCTAATATGGTCGATGGAACCAATGGCATCAAAGCTGTTTTCCCAAATCCTGCTAAGGAATCAACTACAGTAGCATTTGAATTAACCCAAGGTTCATCAGTTTCTTACCAATTGGTAAATCAACTTGGACAAGTGGTGATTCAGAAATCATTGGGTACTCAAGGTGCAGGTCGTTTCCAAGAAACCATTGGAACTCAGGATTTGGCCGAAGGAGTTTATTTATTGAAGATGAATATTGGAGGCGAAAACTTTGTTCAGAAGTTAAGCGTTAGAAAATAATTCAGGGTTTATTTGAAAGAGGTCGCTGAAAAGCGACCTCTTTTTTTATTTTAGCATTTTAAATTCAATCTATGAAAAGCTTTCTAAAATGGACTTTTGAAATTGGTTTAGAAGAAGGCTATTCTTCGAATAAGATTGAAAACGTCAAGAAGGTTAACCAACTTGCCTTCTTTTCCCTATTCTTTTCTGCTGGAGTACTTGTAAGTATTTTAATCAAAGAAACGGATCCTGCCATTAAACTGGCCTCTATTGGCTTGTTCATTTTATATCTACTTCCCCTGGTATTTAATGCGGTAAAATGGCACGCTCTTTCCTTAAACTATTTTATCCTTCTGGTGAATATCACCAACGGTGTTTCGGTTTACATGTACGGTACCGGTGCCAACTACCAGGTGTATTACATTCCCATTGCTTTCGTGATTGTTTTAGTGATGAGGGAATTGAGTTTTGTTCAACGATTGTTTATCATCCTCATTCCTTTGGTGAGTTTGTATTTGTTGTATTTTCAACTTCCTCAAAACGGTATTTTACCAACCACCGAAATGGAAATCAAAAAATTGGCGACCACCAATACCATTTCGTGTTTGTTGATTTCATTTTTTGTTGCGTATTTCTATGTTATTGCCCTCCGAAAAACCGAAGAAGAAAAAGGATTGTCGGAAAAGCAGCGCGATCAAACTGTACAGCTTTTTCATACCGTTTTCGATCGTATTCCCATGGACGTCGCCCTGTTCGATTTGGAAGGAAAATTTCTTTACTTATCCAAATATGGAATCAAGGATGAAGAATTGCGAAAATGGATCATCGGTAAAACCAATCTCGATTATTTTATTCGCCGAAATTCCCAGCTAGAAATTGGTAGAAATCGGGAGGAGCGATTCAACGAATGCATTACGACTTTTAAAACCGTAGAATATTTCGAGGAGTTTGTAAATAGTAAAGGAGAAAAACGAAACCTTTGGAGAAATTTTGTTCCCGTTTTGGATGGGGGTAAACTCATTTATGTGGTGGGTTTTGGTACCGATATTACCGAAATTCGGGAAACTGAACGAAAGCTCTCCGATCAGAACGAAGAACTTAAATCATTGAATGAAGAATTAGATCGCATGGTGTATGGTGCTTCTCACGATTTACGCGCTCCCATTGCTACCGTTATGGGATTGATCGAGCTTTCCCAGCGCGAACAAAAGATAGAGACGATTCAGGAATACCTGAACTTCATGTCAATTTCTCTTCAGAAGCTGGAACGGTTCATTCAAGACCTTACCAATTATTCCCGTAACCGGCGTTTGGCGTTGGAATTGGAGAAAATTTCCATTCGGGAGATAGCCGAAAACGTATTTAAAATGGTCCTTCCCGTCGATGTCGATAACTTTCAATTGGAGTTCGTTGACTTGGCCGATGTGCCGTTTGTTTCCGATAAACGAAGACTGGAAATTGTTTTCAATAACCTCATCAGCAATGCCATCAAGTACCGAAATCGGTCCGTTGACCATGGATCTCGACTTGCCATTACTTGGAAAGTAACAGAAAAAGAGGCAACCCTGATCTTTGAAGACAATGGAAAGGGAATTGCTTCTGAACACCTCAACAAAGTGTTTCAAATGTTTTACCGCGCCCATCCCGATTTGCCGGGAACTGGAATTGGGTTGTTCATCGTTGCCGAAACCATTCGTTTCCTACAGGGAAGTATTCAGGTGGAATCGGAGGAAGGCCGTTGGACCCGATTCACCATCCGAATCCCTAATCAAACTTAAATCCATCGCGCTTTTTTCCCTCGGAGTAAAAGCTTCAACAACCAGAAAAGCTGGTCGGGTTTGTGCCTTACATTGAGCCATTCATTTTTTCGATGAACCAACCATCCGCTGCCCATTTTTTCTGCAGTTACGTTGGTTGGTTTTCCAATCGACCACAGAAAGGTTTGAAAAATGACGTTTTTGCCCGCCCATCTCCAAGCCTCAATCCAGGTAGTAGCTCGATTGTTCAGTTCTAAAAATTCATAGCCATTTTCCGTTTCTAGAAATTCGATTTCAAACAATCCTTTCACCGGAATTTGCTCCAAAATTTGAGAAGATAATTGAAGAAGTGTCTCGTTTTCCAACACTTCTACCGTTGAAAAAACCGTATAATCATCGGGGTAACACCGCCGGCGAAAAGCTGAAAATTGTTCTGCCTCACCTTCGCCCATAAAACCTACCACGGCCGCCACTTTAGCTCCTTTTTTCCACGATTCTACCAAGTCGGTTGGTTGGAATTGATGGCGTTGTTCCTCCCAATCTTTCAAAGAATGAATCAGAATCAAGCGTTCTGCTTTTCTTCCTTCCTCCATCTTGTTGGAAGGTTTCACTACCAAAGGCAGGGGTAACGTTCCCCATACGAATTCCTGAACCAACGAAAACGGAACGGTGGGAATTCCAGCGCTTTGCACTTTTTCTCTTTGATGGTGTTTCTGCAAAGAATTGTTCCGCGTTGTTGGGTCGAACGTTAATCGAATAGAATCAGGTTCACGTTCTTTCCATTTTTTTGCTTCTTCCCAATGCGCCTCGTTCAGGGGAAACAAAATCCAGGGTTTCGCATGCGAAGAGGCATCAAAATCAGCGATGTTTAACGACGACATTCTTCCGACACGTTTCCGAATAACGGTCAATTTTTCTTGAGGAATACCGGCATCCATCAGGGCTTTGGCGATGGAATATCCCGGCAAATTATCGTCCATGATGACCACCGTTCCCTCAAATTCGGATTGAATTGTTTGCGCAAAATCGCTGTAATTCTTCCATCCAAATTGCTGTTGTGCGCTTCTTTGAATCTGTTGGCGTGCTTCTACGGAAGATTGTCCCAATTTTCGGGCTGCTTCCAACCAATCGTTCACTTGAAATGGGGACACGGGAAGGACGGTGGAGTTTGGAATTTCTTGAGAGCCGCCCACATCGCTCAGGAGAAGCGGGATGCCTGCATGGGCGGCCTCAACCGCCGAAAGGGGCAGTCCTTCCGAATCGCTCACGTTTAGGAATAAATCGAAGTGTTCGTTTTGAAGAACATCCAGAATTTCACCTTGCCGCATTCGTCCACGAAAGTCAATGGTAACGTGAGGCGGCAACTGTTCGGTTTGTTTTTTAAGCGCTTCTAACGCTTTTCCTTCACCTCCAAGATGCGTCCAAACGGTTGGTTCGGTTACGTTGAAAAGCATTTCAATGATTCGATCCAACCTTTTGATGGGTTGAAGGGTGGAAACCGAGACCCAATGTTGACCATCGCCGGTTGCAACGTTCAATGAAAGTGCATCTTGGCCATGGTAGGCGGTTTCAATTTTCCACGAATGCGTAGGGTAATAATGTTTCAGATGCTCGCTTCCGTGCTGGGAAACGGGGAAAACTCGGTTGGCGAGCTCCATGGTTACCGCTTGTAATTTTCGTTGAACAGCCGTCATACGTTCGCGGTAAAGGTCCGCTCCATTGGCTCGAACAAACAGCGGAAGTTGGAGATTCAACGTTTGGCAATGTTCCTTTAAAACCGAAAGAGTTGGCCCCCATGGCTGCATCCACGGGGAATATAGAATGGTTTCCGATGAAAGGTTTAAATCGGTCATCAATCGTTCGGCATGAATTCGAGCTGCTCTCCATTTTCGAGCAAATTCCGGATTCAACGAGTTGAAAAAAGTTATTTCTGGAATTCTTTTCAGAATGTTTTGGGATGCTTGATGGGTGTCGCAGGTTTTGGGTGTATTCCAGGATCGGGTAGATTTTTCAAACCAATGAATTTCGGCGTTGGGAGGAATGGGTCGGATTCCATCTTCCTTAAAAAAGGGGATGATGATGATTTTTTCGAAGTGCGGTGCTAGTTGAAAAACCTCAGTTTGGGCCAGCGGTTCACGTTGACCAAAGGGAAAATATTGGCAGAAATAGAGGAGCGTTTTCACGGATGGAAAACTAAGGTAGGGGAGAAATCGTTTCTTTGAGCTCGTTGGCCCAGCGGAAAACGGTTTCCAATTGTTCGGATTTGGAGAGGTCGGAATTATCCAATACCCGGGCATCCGAACATTGAATTAACGGATTCTCTTCCCGGGTAGAGTCGATATGATCGCGATGCGCCAAATTTTCTACCACCTTTTCCATGCTTTCGGGTGTTCCTTTTTCCACCAATTCGTCGTAACGACGTTGAGCACGTACTTCCGGACGAGCGGTAAGGAAGATTTTCAATTCAGCATCGGGGAAAACGTTGCTTCCGATGTCTCGACCATCCATCACAATCCCGCGTTTTTTACCCGCTTTTCGTTGAAGGGCTACCATTTCACGGCGCACGGCTTTCAAAGCGGCTACTTCACTCACCAAATTGGAAATTTCCATTTTTCGGATGCTTTTTTCAACATTGATTCCATTCAACCAAGTTTCATTGGCCTTGGTTTCTGGATTTCGATGGAATTCTACATGAATGTCTTTCAAAGCAGATTCAATGGCAATCGGATCTTCCAAGGAAACTCCGTTTTCGATGAAATATAGGGTAACGGCACGGTACATGGCGCCGGAATCGACATAGCTGTAATGCAATTTCTTGGCTAAATCTTTCGCCAAAGTACTTTTTCCACAAGCGCTAAACCCATCGAGGGCAATGATGATCCGTTTCATCCGAATACTTCAGAAAGGGTTGTGGCCGTAGAAACGGTTTTTCCGTTTTCATTTTTGGAAAGAATCGCGGCTTCGTTTTTAGCATCGTGTTCGAAAAACAAGATCCAATCTTCTTGAATCGCTTTGTCAATCAGCGATTGCCGCTCTTTCATGGTGTCGAGAGGACGCACGTCGTAGGCCATGACCCAAGAAGGATTGATGTGGGCGATGGACGGCATCAAATCGGCCAAATAGATAACTTTTCTTCCATTTAGGTCAATCAAGGGCAAAATCATTTCTTCGGTATGTCCGTTCACGGTCAAAAAATCAACGCCTTCAAAATTCATTTCGGAAGCATGATGAATGAGATTTAATTGCCCTGATGCCTGAATAGGATCGAAATTTTCCAACAGGAAAGAAGCTTTTTCTCGGGGGTTGGGCTGATGGGAAGTTTCCCATTGCCCTTTGGAAATCCAATATTGTGCTTGAGGGAAGGCAATGGAATGGGTGCCATCTTTTTCCAGATTAACGGCTCCTCCGCAATGGTCAAAATGCAAATGGGTGAGAAATACATCCGTGATATCGGAAGGATGAAAACCAAGGTCTTTTAGGGAGTTTTCGAGATTTTCATCTCGGTTGGGCTGGTAATAACTGAAAAATTTCTCGGTTTGTTTGGTGCCCAACCCGGTATCTACCAACATCAACCGGTTTCCATTTTCGATAAGCAAACAACGCATGGCCCAAGTGCAAAGGTTATTTTCATCGGCAGGGTTGTGTTGGTTCCAAAGCGATTTTGGCACAACACCAAACATGGCTCCACCGTCCAACTTAAAAGTTCCGGTTGAAATGGGATACAATTTCATTCAACAAAAATACAAACGGTTGATCGGGTTATTCCCTACTTTTGCAGAAAATTACCGCCATGTTTACAGGAATTGTGGAAGCCATGGGCACCGTTGTTGGCCGAATCGAAAACGAACAGAATGTCGATTTTTGGATCGAATCGCCATTTTCTGCCGAGTTGAAAGTCGATCAATCGGTAGCGCACAACGGGGCTTGCCTCACAGTAGTGGAAGTAAAAGGAAGTGCGCACCGGGTAACGGCCATTCGCGAAACCTTGTTGAAGACCAACTTGGGCGATTGGGCCGTTGGAACGATGGTTAATTTGGAACGTTGTTTGAAAATGGGCGATCGGTTGGACGGGCATTGGGTGCAAGGGCACGTGGATGGATTGGGTAAGTGCGTAGAAGCATTGGAAGATGGCGGAAGTTGGCGATTTCGCTTTGTTCATGAAGATAAATTAGAAATGATGACGGTTCCCAAAGGGAGCATTACCGTTAATGGAGTAAGTTTAACGGTCGTAGATTCCACGAAAACTGGATTTTCGGTGGCCATCATTCCTTATACCTACGAACACACCAATTTTCACTCGTTAAAAGTGGGCGATGCCGTGAATTTGGAATTTGATATCCTTGGAAAGTATTTGCAAAGGATGATGATGAAATAACAAAAAGCCCCGAATTTCTTCGGGGCTTTTTGTTTAATGTTGAATGACCACTTTTCGAACCTCATTTCCCATTCTCAACCAATAGATTCCGTTCGGCAGTTGTGCCGTAGAAACCGACAATTGCAAAACGCCTTGGGTAGGAATAGCCATGATTTTTTGGCCGGCCAAGTTGAACCATTCCAACTGATTTACGGATTTTGAAAGGACCACCAAGACTTGATCGTTGGCAGGATTGGGATAAATTTGAGCGGGCCCTACCTTTTCTTCTTCATTGTTCAAAGGAATTCCCCAGCATTGTCCGGGAATATTGGCATCTAACCAATTCAATCGATTGCTGAGGTTGCTTTTCAGGTTGGCAATTTCGCCGGCATAGGTGGATGGAATGGGATTAGGATTGGGGCAAACATAAATTCCAAGGATAGGCCACTTATTGAAGTTGCGTGTTTTGGGTTGATTTAAAACGGTTGCC